>JAYFNP010000056.1:0-4709 GCA_034933385.1 Burkholderiaceae bacterium
TGATTCATCGTTTGCCCCAGCCGGACAAAATCAGTGCGGAAATGTCGATTCGCGGAACCGATGTCAAGATCCCGCTGGAATTCATGCGGGTTCAGCCCTATGTTTCGCCGAAAATTGCCTTGTCGGATCAGCGTCAGGAACGTGTCGATCTGCGCGTGCTGCCGGTCGTTTTCCGTTTCCGGCAGACGGATGGCGTGAAGATCTATCCTGGCCAACTGGTGGATGTCTATGTCGGCCAAAAATGAAAAACTTTCACCTGTCCTTCGAGCCATGGCCTGCCTGTGCTGGTCCGTCGGATTGGCCTCATGTGCTGTCGGACCGGATTTTGTACGCCCGGCAGCGCCTGCGGTCAGCCGTTATACGCGCGATTTGCTGCCGGCGGAAACCGTTGTCGCCGATGGGCAAGCTCAGCGTTATCGTTCCGGAGAGAACATTGTTCCAGATTGGTGGCGTTTTTTTGAATCGACAGAGTTGGATGCGATTGTTGCGCGTGCGCTCGCCGACAATCCGACGCTTCAATCGGCGCAAGCCAGCTTGCGCGAGAGCCAGCATAACTTGCAGGCTGGCTACGGGGTGTTTTTTCCAGAAGTTGACGCTAATTTCGGTGTCAATCGCCAGAAGCCTTCACCTTTCCGCTTTGGCGGATATGCGCCGACAAACATCTTCAACCTCTATACCTTGGGGGCTTCGATCACTTATGCGCTGGACGTATTCGGTGGCAAGCGTCGCATGGTTGAGGGACTGGAAGCTCAGGCTGACTATCAGCGCTATCAGATGATCGGCACCTATATGAGCCTTTCCGGTAATGTCGTCAATGCCTGCATCGCTCAAGCCGCCTATCAGGCGCAGATACAGGCTACCGAAAAAATGATCGAATTGCAGAAGGAACAGCTTCGGCTTACGAAGGTCCAGACCGATGCGGGTATCGTGCCATATACGAATGTGCTCAGCATCCAGAGCCAGCTTTCCGCCAATGAAGCTATTTTGCCTGCGTTGCGACAAAAGCGTGTTCAGGCAGAACATCTGCTGTCGACTTTGTCCGGCCACCTTCCAGAGGAAAGGAGCTTCCAAGCGGTCGATTTTGCCAAGCTAAAGCTGCCGCAAGAATTGCCGGTCAGCCTTCCGTCGACCCTGGTGCGCCAGCGGCCCGATATTCTGGCAGCCGAGGCGCAATTGCATGCCGCCAGCGCCAATGTCGGTGTTGCTACTGCCGACCTGTTTCCGAGCTTTACCCTAAGCGGCAGCTATGGGTTGAGTAACACGAAATTCAGTCATTTGTCAGACGCCACCAGCAAGTTCTGGAGTGTCGGCCCAACGTTGAGTTTTCCCCTGTTTCAGGGAGGAACGGCTTGGTACCGGCGGCAAGCGGCCATTGACGCTTATCAGAAATCGCTGGCGGATTATCGCCAAACCGTATTGACTTCTTTCCAGCAAGTGGCTGATACGCTGAAAGCACTTGAACATGATGCTCAAGGCTTGCAAGCGCAAGCAGACGCTCTGCGCACGGCGGAAGAAGCCTGGAAGCTTAGGGATGCAAATTATCGTGCCGGCCTTGTGGGCTATCTCGACGTGCTATCGGCGAATGCACAGTTTTATCAGGCAAAAATCAAGTATCTGCAAATTTCTGCGCAACGTTACCAGGACACGGCCGCATTGTTTGTCGCGTTGGGCGGCGGGTGGTGGAGTGATCCGAAATTCAAAACGTCATTTCACGCAGCAGAGTTGAGCACAAAGGAGCAGACGAGAAAATGAAGATCAATGGCAGTCTTTTGATTGCGTACAAGCTGCTTACCAACGATCGCGGCAAATTCTTTTCGCTGCTCGTCGGCATCAGCTTTGCGGTGTTCCTGATGGTGCAGATGACCTCGACTTTCTCGGGCATTCTCAAAAGATCATCGGCTACCGTGCTGAATGTCGGCGCTAGTGTCTGGATCATGGATCCCGCAGTGAACACCGCATCAAACACGATTCCGGTACCCGATTACCTGCTGGGTGCAGTGCGCAGCATGGAGGGGGTCCGGTATGCTGTGCCGCTTTATTCCGGAGGCGCGCTGGTCAAGCTCCCAAGCGGTACTTACCAATCGGTTAGCGTCATTGGCCTGGATGATACCAGCCTGTTTGGCCGACCGCTGCTAGAAGGCGGCAATATCCAGGACATTTATGCGGAAAACGGCTTCATCGTCGTTCGCGACGCGGAATTTCACAAGCTGGAAAATCCGCAAATCGGCACCGAATTTGAAATCAATGATCACCGTGGCGTCATTGTCGGCATTGCCAAGGTGACTTCGGGCGGACTATTCGGCGTACCGACGCTGTATACGACCTACAGTCGTGCCATTCAATATTTGCCGATGACCCGTTTTACCACCTCCTACATTCTGGTTGAACTCAAGGAAAATGCAGACATCCAATCGATCAAACAGCAAGTCCATCAACTGGGTTATCTGGCGTTGACCAAGGATGAATTCGTTGATCGAATCAGCAAATTCTATAAATATCAAACCGGGATCGGCACCAACATCATGCTGATGACCATAATGAGCTTCATCGTCGGACTGGCGATTTCGGGGCAAACCTTTTATACCTTCATACTGGAAAACCTTGAGAAATTCGGCGCGTTGAAAGCGATCGGAGCGAAAGGCAGTGAATTGATTTACATGATCTTGTTCCAGGCGACGTTCACCGCGTTGGCCGGTTACGGATTGGGTGTCGGGATGTGTGCCCTGTTGATTTCATTAGCCAGGCTGCGCATGCCAGACTATGCTTCGACGATCACGTTTTCCAACCTCGGACTGGCCTTTGGCATGGTGCTGCTAATCGCAGGTATCTCCAGCTATATTGGCGTGCGCAAGGTGCTGAAAATCGAGCCTTTCGATATCTTTCGCGGATGATTTGCGATGTCGATTATTTTGTAGGTATCCTCTTGAGTATTTTCGTCGATCAGGAATAGAGAGAGTTCTTGGTGCATAGAGTAATCTGGTTACCGAACAGCTTGAATCATCGAATCTTGATAGAACGTTATTGTGACTGTTTCGCAGTATGGCGGTTGGATGGCAGATTGGGCATGCTGCGGATTCGTTAGCACGGGGTTACTGAAAATGCTTATGAGATATTTCGAAGGTCATCGGATCCAGCGCATCGGATGGTTGCGTGCAGCCGTACTCGGTGCAAATGACGGCATTGTTTCCACTGCCAGCCTGATAGTCGGTGTTGCGGCCGCTGGCGCCAGTGTGGCGAACATCTTGATCGCGGGCGTTGCCGGTCTGGTGGCGGGAGCAATGTCGATGGCTGCAGGCGAATATGTGTCGGTCAGTTCGCAAGCTGATACCGAGCGTGCCGATCTGGAACGTGAGCGCGCGGAACTGGAGGCCGACCCCGCGGACGAACATGACGAATTGGCGGGCATTTACGTGCAACGTGGGCTGGATCCGGAGCTCGCTTCCCGAGTCGCTTCGCAGTTGATGGCGCACGATGCGCTGGGCGCGCATGCGCGGGATGAACTGGGCATTTCCGACATAACGACCGCCCGGCCTGTGCAAGCGGCATTGGCATCGGCCGCCACCTTCGCAACTGGCGCATTCCTGCCCTTGCTGATCGTATGGCTCGTGCCGTTGAAGGCGCTCATTCTTGCCGTCTCAGGAGGCTCGCTGTTTTTTCTGGCACTGTTGGGTGCATTGGCTGCACGAGCAGGCGGTGCGTCGGTTATGCTAGCCGCTGCGAGAGTGTCCTTCTGGGGGACACTGGCGATGGGGCTGACGGCGGCGGTGGGCGCATTGTTTGGGGTCAATGTCTGATTTCTCATGGGACGGCCGACTTTGGGCCGTTCTGTTATTCGTGCCGAAATCAGGTGTTTTCAGCCTCGCGTTTAAACATTACGCTTTGCCAAATGATTTTTCCCGGCAGCTTTGCCGGGAGGACATCGATGATGTTATATTGATAATCAATTGCGCGTGATGGTTGCGGATGAAGTTGTTCGCCATGGCTGCTAGCGGATTAAGGAGTGCACCGATGACAACCAATATTTCCCTATCGTCTTTCCCCGCCACGTTGGCGTTTACTGCCAATGGCGCAAGTGGCGCGACACAGGAATACGTCATCAAGTTGTCGCTTTCGCCCGGCACTTACCAGCTATCGGTATTGCCGGACTTGATGGTTGTGACTACGGCACAGGGCGCAGTGACAGCGGACGATGTCAACGTTTTTATTCCCGAAGCTGTCATCGGAACGCCGTATGTGACGCGCGCCATCGATTACTGGGATTCGAACGGTCAGCTTCACAGTTACGACAGTTCCATTTTTGACCTCGCAACGACCGACGATACCATAGCCACGGCGATAGTCGCTTCCGAGGGGTACTTGCCGAATTACGGGGGCTTCACCTATTACACGGCCAACATCACCATCGCTCCGCAGCAAACTATTACCTACACCGACGGCAGTCGATAAGTTTATACAAGCGATTATTACCTCCACGTCATTGGGTCGAACCTATCCTACGACTTAGGATCCAGCGGGCTTAACACCTCCCTTAGCGGGCGTTTCCTGATTACCACTGGCAATCCGACGGGACAGCGTACGCAGGCATGGGGCAACGATTGGCTGAATATACAGTACGTCTTAGACGGTTACGATCCGCCCGATGTGACCTTGCCGACGACCACCGATCCGTATCCTGTGATCAGTATTCCAGACGAAGCGATGTGGACGAG
>JAYFNP010000057.1:0-3231 GCA_034933385.1 Burkholderiaceae bacterium
CATGCGCTTGATCGTGCCGGTCACCAGCGCATCGCCACGCTCAAGAAAATCGGCCAGGATCTGCTCACGCTCGGCATCGCGAATGCGCTGCAATACCACCTGTTTGGTATCCTGAGCAAAACGGCGCCCAAACGGAACCGATTCGATTTCTTCTTCGATGTATTCGTCAACCTCGATATCCGGATATTCTTCTTTCGCCTCGAAATACAGTATTTCCTGGTCCGGCAACTGCAAACCGGCCTCATCCGGCACAACATGCCAGCGACGATAAGATTTCGACTCTCCAGTCTCGCGATCAATCGCTACGCGAATATCGGCATCGCCCTCATAGCGTTTTTTGGTCGCCAGCGCGAGCGCGTGCTCGAGCGCGCCAAACACGACTTCCTTGTCGACGTTCTTTTCGCGCGCCAGTACATCGACCAGTTGCAGAATTTCGAGACTCATGCTTTGCGGCTCCTAAAATCGACCTGCGGCACCAGCCGGGCCTTGTCTACGTCAGCCAGGGTAAATTCCAGCATGGCTGCACCTTCTTTCGCTTCAAATTCCAGTTTCAAGTTATCCCCTTCCGGGACATGCAAAATTCCCTGATAAGACTTGCGGTTCGACATTCCAGCCACGGGCATGCGCAGCTTGACCACTGCTTCGTGCCCGGCAAACCGGACATAATCGGACAATTTTTTCAGCGGGCGGTCCAGTCCGGGCGACGACACCTCCAGCCGGTCGTAATCGACCTCCTCGACCGTCAACACATGAGACAGCTGATGGCTGACTTTCTCGCAGTCGGCAACCGAAATCATGCCTTTGGCCGCATCCTGAGGCGGGAAATCGATATACACACGCAGCAGCCCGCGCCCAGACCTCTCGAAATCGACGAGTTCATAGCCCAATCCGGCAACGGTTTTTTCAATCAAGTCCAGCAGCTGCAATGCTTCCCCCTATGCGACCGACACATCCCGCGCAAGAAAAAAAAAAATGGGCAACCGCCCATCTCGTCATCTATCCGTCAACCACAAATCATGTATGGGCTAACTTCATTCGCTTAATCATAAAATTATAATGGAAAATTCTTTATTTGGCAACGTATTCCTTGGGAAAACTCTTGACAGACGGGCCATACCCGTCTCGTGGCTCCTCAGATAGGATCACTCTCTGCATTCATCGTAAACCTTGCGCCTCGGCTCGCACGCATGAGAATACGAATTGATGCGTACTGTAACGCGAACGGTGCCAGATGAGCTATCATCCACCCCTTTCTGCTGGCGATTACCTGCGGGGAACGCAATATGCGACAACTTTACCAATGGGCAATATTGCATTTCCAACTTGCGATTGCGTGCCTGTTTCTTGTGCAGTCCGATGCAAACCTTGAAAAATCACGCTTTTTTGACTGAACTCAAATTCTTATCCACAAAATCTGTGGGTAACTTGGAACTTATTCTTGTTTGATGGCAACACGACATTCTGATTACAGCGAATCCTCGATTCGCGTTCTGAAAGGCCTGGAACCGGTACGGCAACGTCCCGGCATGTACACCCGTACCGATAACCCGCTGCACATCGTGCAGGAAGTTATCGACAATGCGTCTGACGAAGCGCTCGGCGGCTATTGTTCCCATATCGTCGTCACGCAACGCGCCGACGGCGGCATCAGCGTCGACGACGATGGCCGCGGCATTCCGACCGGGTTGCATCCGGAAGAAAATGTGCCGACCGTCGAAATCGTGTTCACGCGCCTGCATGCCGGCGGGAAATTCGACAAGGGCGTCAATGGCGCTTATGCCTTTTCCGGCGGCCTGCACGGCGTCGGCGTATCGGTCACGAATGCACTCTCGTCCCGGCTCGAAGTCAGCGTCTGGCGCGAACATCAGGCACATCGGATCGTTTTCGCCGATGGCGAAGTCATAGAACCGCTGCAATCGCGCCCATTGACGCGCGGTGAAAAAAAATCCGGTACCTGCGTGACCGTCTGGCCAAACCCGAAATACTTCGATTCACCGCTCATTCCCCAGGGCGATTTGCAACATCTGCTGCGATCCAAGGCAATCCTGTTGCCCGGTGTAAAGGTCACGCTGATCAATGAAAAAAAAGGCGAGACTCAAACCTGGCAATACGAACACGGCCTGCGCGGCTACCTGACCGAATCGCTCGCACAGACATCGGACAACGAGACTGTGATCCCGCTGTTCGAAGGTGAGCATTACGCCGCTTCCGACGAAGAAGGTTTTGCCGAAGGGGAAGGCGCTGCCTGGGTGGTCGCCTGGACCGAGGAAGGCGCAGTGGTGCGAGAATCCTATGTGAACCTGATTCCGACGACAGCTGGCGGCACGCACGAATCCGGCCTGCGCGATGGCTTGTTCAACGCTATCCGCGGTTTTGTCGAAATGCATTCGCTGCTGCCGAAAGGCGTGAAACTGCTGCCGGAAGACGTGTTCGCCCGCACCTCGTTCGTCTTGTCCGCCCGCGTGCTCGACCCGCAATTCCAGGGGCAGATCAAGGAGCGGCTGAACTCGCGCGACGCCGTGCGGCTGGTTTCCGGCTTCGTGCGCCCGCCGCTGGAACTGTGGCTGAACCAGAATGTCGAGTACGGCCGGACGCTGGCCGAACTGGTGATCCGACAAGCGCAGGCACGGGTGCGCTCGGCGCAAAAGGTAGTCAAGAAAAAGTCGTCCGGCGTCGCGATACTGCCCGGCAAGCTGACCGATTGCGAATCGACTGATGTCACGCGTAACGAACTGTTCCTGGTTGAGGGAGATTCCGCCGGCGGTTCGGCCAAAATGGGACGCAACAAGGAATTTCAGGCGATCCTGCCGTTGCGCGGCAAGGTACTGAATTCATGGGAAACCGAACGCGACCGGCTGTTCGCCAATAATGAAATCCACGATATCACCGTCGCCATCGGTGTCGATCCGCACGGCGCCAATGACAATCCGGACTTAAGCGGCTTGCGCTACGGAAAAATCTGCATCCTGTCGGATGCCGATGTCGATGGTTCGCACATCCAGGTATTGCTGTTGACGCTGTTTTTCCGGCACTTCCCGAAGCTGATCGAGCATGGCCATATCTGCATCGCCCGCCCGCCGCTGTACCGCATCGATGCACCGGCGCGTGGCAAGAAACCGATACAGAAACTGTATGCGCTCGACAATGCAGAACTGGCGTCGATCGAAAGCCAGTTGAAAAAAGATGGCGTGAAGGAGGGGGCATGGGGGATCTCGCGCTTCAAGGGGCTGG
>JAYFNP010000058.1:0-4247 GCA_034933385.1 Burkholderiaceae bacterium
GTTATTGCACGCCGCAAGGCCGGTTGCTGGCGACATTCCTGTTGTGGAAAACCGGCGAACACATTCTGCTCCAGTTGCCGCGCGAGATCCTGCCCGGATTGCAAAAACGACTGCAGATGTTTGTCTTGCGCGACCAAGTCAAACTGGCCGACGCCAGCGATCAGTTCGTGCTGCTCGGCCTGGGTGGCCTGGCGGCGGAAAAAACACTGACCGCATGGTTCCCGGAATTGCCTGCCCGGCCTTATGCCCGCGTCGATGCCGAAAGCGGCACCCTGATCCGCGTAGCTGATGCCTTCAATGCGCCACGCTTTCAATGGATTGCCACGGCGGAAACGGCCGCCAAAGCCTGGCCAACGCTCAGCACCAACCTGGCGCCATCAACCGGCAGCGCCTGGCGACTGGCTGAAATCGAGGCCGGCATCGCACAGATCACCGCGAACACGCAGGAACTGTTCGTGCCACAAATGGTGAATTTCGAACTGGTCGGCGGCGTCAGTTTCAAAAAGGGCTGCTATCCAGGGCAGGAAGTCATCGCCCGCACCCAGCACCTCGGCAAGACCAAGCGCCGGATGTTGCTGGCGTCGGCGGACCGGCCTGGGGGCAACGGATCCGTCGTGGGCAACGGCGCTGACGTTTATTGTTCCATCGACCCCGGCCAGCCGTGCGGCAAGATCGTCAATGCCGAATGCAGCGGAACCGGGCAGGTCGATTGTCTGGTATCGCTCAAAACCGATGCGCCAGCTGCTGGGGCTGTGCATGTTGGCTCTGCCGAAGGGCCGGTGCTGCGCTTCCGATCGCTGCCGTATGCGTTTCCGGACGCGCCGGCATCCGCATAAACCTCTACGGGCAAAAATAATACTGACCCCTGTATTTTATGGAAGCCGCAGAAATCGTGGCCGATCCGGTTATTTTTGACTTATACACCCAATTTTTTAACTTTTCGGAAGAATCCGGCAGGATATTTCCGGAACGCAAAACGAAGATTGAACGATGTGCCTGATTGTATTTGCCTGGCAAATGATGCCGAACACGCCGCTGGTTGCAGCCGCCAACCGGGATGAGTTTTATGACCGGCCAGCCGCTCCGGCCGGCTGGTGGCACGACCAGCCGCAGATTTACGCCGGACGCGACCTGCAAGCCGGCGGCACCTGGATGGGCGTTGCCCGAAGCGATGCCTGTGGCACCCGCTTTGCCGCGCTGACCAATATCCGGGCGCCATCGGAACGCCGGCCTGACGCGCCGTCGCGCGGCCATCTGGTCAGCAATTTTCTGGCGTCGAACCTGTCCCCGCAAGAATATGTCGAGCAGCTTTCAGGTACGACGGAGCATTACAACGGCTTCAACCTGCTGGTTAGCGACCGCAACACGCTGATATGGAATTCGAACCGCGGCCACGATCACCCGTACAACGGCCAGCCGCTGCCGTCCGGAATTTATGGATTGTCGAATGCGTTGCTGAACGACCCATGGCACAAAGTGGTCAAAACCCGTGCTGAATTTGGCAGCCTGCTGTTTCAGAACGCGCCGGACGAAGCTTATTTTGAGATGCTGTCCGACACCACCCTTGCGCCGGATCATCGCCTGCCGGACACCGGCGTTGACGTGCCGACCGAACGGATGCTGTCGGCAGTACTGATCCGCTCGCCGGATTACGGCACGCGTGCCTCGACGCTGGTGCGGATGCATGCGGATGCGCCGGTTGCGCTGAATGAACAAATCATCAAGGAATAATTACCGGGCTACTGGCACGCCATAGTTCTGTATCTTCAGCTGCATTTCCGGACTCAATTGCTTGACCAGCTCGGCGTTGTACGAACCAGAGGGGGACAGCTCGAGCGAAGCTTTAAACAATTGCATCGCCGCTACCGCATAGGAACGCGATATCGCCGCAAACGATCCTTCCTTGACTGCCGGATCGACGTTGGTCGCCAAAATGGAAATGGTGTTGTCACTGTTGCGGACGATCTCGAACGTGCGGAACTGCTGAGGGAATTCCCTTAACGACGAGGTTTCAACCTGCCAGAATCCGAGTTCCGGCCGAGAGACATCCGGTGATTTGAATGCTTTAACGGCATTCCGGTGACGATGCCCCGCAACCCACAGAATGAGATTCGGATAGGTATTCAGTTTGGCAATCAGATCCGGCTCGCTGATATAGGCTCCAGACCACCAGCCAAGCACAGCACCCGCCGGTTCGACACCTATCGGTATGTGCGCCGCAATGATCATCAGCTTGCCCTCGGCCTGCCCCTTGTCCAATTCGCCAACCAGCCATTCATAGCGTGTTTTATCCAGCGTGCCATGCCCATATCCACGGAGACTCTGGTCGTCATCCTTTTGGGTATCGTCGAGAACGATCACCTTGAGCGGTAAATTCGATTTTGGCTCGAAGCTGTATGAGGCAAAATCCTGTTCGAGGTTGGCCTGAGAGAAACCGTGGCCAACCGGGTTCGAAGATGTCTTGAAAAACTCGCCCATCCACTCTTTTTTCGTCACTGGACGGCGGTTGGGATCGGCGACTACCTTGGCCGGTTCGGGCGTGCTGGCAACCGGCCCGACCCCGATCACATCGCCGTAAAGCGTCGAGCCATCGAGCACACCCATATAGTAAGTGCGCTCATTGATGCCGCCAAGGTTGAATATATTTCCCATCTGAAGAATATCCGTGCCGGTATAAACCGGCCGGAGATCGACGGTTTTGCCGGCTGCAGGTTTGATCGGGAAGGAACCCATCCAGAATTGATCGTGATTGCCGATAACTTGATACCAGGGGATGGACTTGTCCAGCCCTGCCGCCTGGTATTCGTCCTGATAATCGTTATGAGGTCCGGGAACGGGATCATCCTTGGCGCCGGAATCCGGGTTGATGACCCTGCCATCAAAAACGTCGATATACCATCTGAGTTCGTTGTACTGTGCGTTGTTGGCAGAATCGCCCAGAGAAAGGCCGAAATCCATCGGGTTCTGCTTGTGCAGGGCATTGACCGTCTGCACCGCGGCATCAAGCACATGCGTTGTATACAGCATGACCGCCGAATAAGCGGAAATAATGCCGCCCTTGTAGCCAAAATAGATCGCCTGCGCGGGGGATTCCTTGTCGGCGATGTGGACGTCGGTCATCGAGAAGAAGTTCAGCAACCGGGCGACATTAGTGACTGCCGCCGCCGTATTCGCATAACCATCCGGCATGAGGTCGAACCGTTTTTCGGCAGGAAGGCTCGAACCATATTGCCAGGTTCCATAGCCGTTTGTCTGGTATTTTGAAACTTCGTATGGATAAATCGGCGTTGCCGGCGTGGGCGACGCGTCAGGCACGACCGTCCGCTGGAGCGTCGTATAAACATCGGCTGCAATCGGGTACCCGTCTTTGGCGTTATCCCCTCCGCCGCATCCCGAGAGAGCGAAAACCAGTAGGCCGGTTGAAAAAAGCAAACCGGCTTTTTTGTTATCCGAATGCGGCTTCATAAAACTCCCCCACTATGTTGATACGCCCTATTGAAATGCATCCAGATTCACAAGCAACTACTGAGTTATTGGTGTTCCGTAATTCCGTATCTTCGCCTGCATTTCAGCGCTTAGTTGTTTCAACAGTTCGGCATTGTACGAACCGGAGGGTGGAATATCGAGCGAGTACTTGAACAATTGCAGCGCCGCGACTGCATAAGAACGCGATATTGCAGCAAACGATCCTTCCTTGACTGCCGGATCAACGTTGGTCGCAAAGATGGAAATCGTGTTGTCACTATTGCGGGCGATCTGGAAAGTGCGAAACTGTTGCGGGAAATCCCTCAACGATGAAGTTTCAACCTCCCAGAAGCCGAGTTCGGGTCTGGCGCTGTCAGGTGATTTGCGCGCCGTAACGACGTTGCGATGGCGATGTCCCGCAACCCACAGCAGGAGATTCGGATAAGTATTCAGCTTGGCAATCAGCTGACTCCGTTTTATCGGCGCGCTGGCGGTCACGCCAAAGGCGTTAATCGGGATGTGCGCCGCGATGATCATCAGTTTGCCTTCTGCCTGCCCCTTGTCCAGCTCTTTCACCAGCCAGTCATAACGCTCCTGATTCAGATACCCATGCTCATGAACATTGAAATCTTCGTTCCGCTGGGTATCGTCGAGCACGATCACCTTGATTGGCAAATCGGATTTCGGCTCGAAACTGTATGAAGCAAAGTCATTGTCGAGGTTGGCCTGGGTAAAACCGTGACCGACCGGACTCGAAGATGTCTTGAAAAACTCGCCCATCC
>JAYFNP010000059.1:0-6105 GCA_034933385.1 Burkholderiaceae bacterium
GGCAAATCGACCACGCTGGCGGCGATGGTTGGCCATCGCAACGAAAACAGCTATGGGCACATCATCACGGTCGAAGACCCGGTCGAATTCGTGCATACCAACAAGAATTGCCTGATCACGCACCGCGAAGTCGGGGTCGATACCGAAAACTGGGGCGTTGCATTGAAGAATGCGTTGCGCCAGGCGCCGGATGTGATCCAGATTGGCGAGATCCGCGACCGCGAAACGATGGATTACGCGATCATGTTCGCCGAAACCGGTCATCTGTGTCTGGCCACGCTGCATGCGAACAGTTCGAATCAGGCGCTCGACCGGATCATCAATTTTTTCCCGGAAGAGAGTCGTCAGCAGTTGCTGATGGATCTGTCATTCAACCTGAAAGGCATGATTGCACAACGCTTGGTGCCGCTGAAGAACACCAAGGGGCGCTGTGCCGCAGTCGAAATCATGCTGAATTCGCCGTACATTTCCGACCTGATCTTCAGGAATCAGGTGCACGAAATCAAGGAAGTGATGAAGCGCTCGCGCGAACTCGGCATGCAGACCTTCGACCAGGCGCTGTTCGATTTGTACGAAGCCGACCAGATTACCTATGAAGATGCGCTCAGGAATGCCGATTCGGTCAACGATCTGCGCCTGATGATCAAATTGCAGAGCAAGGATGCAAAGAACCGCGATCTGGTAGCCGGCACCAAACACATGGACATTCTTTGATTTTTTGACGAGTATGCGGTTAAATATTCCCAGGGGGCCATAGATTGTGCGGCTGTCTAAAAATACAGGGGGTAGTATATTAAAGGCTCCCCAGCCGGCTTTTTCACGGAAATGGGGGCCGGAAAGCAGGGTTTGCGGCTGGTGGCATTGGCCGGAGGGTTTCTGTGCCGTGGTGTAAACTGGCGCCCGGCAGGAATCGGTTCGGTGGCTTCTGCCGTGATTCGGAGATACAGATGAAATTATTAATCTGGCTGGCGTTTTTTGGTCTGGTGGTGGCGGCGCTGGTGGTCAGGAAATCGCCATCAAGGATAAAAACGGCAGAGCCGCCCCGCCGCCGCGAGTTCGACAGCACCGGAGCAGAATTGATGGTGCGTTGCGCCCATTGCGGCGTGTATGTGCCGGTATCCGAAGCGGTCAAGGATCGCGGCGCCGAGTATTGCTGCGAAGAGCATCGCGGTAAACCGTCTTCCTGCTGAGCGCAGCATTTGTCTACCGTGCTCGCTTCCCCGGTTGAATCGCGCGAAACTTTCTGGCGCTCGCTGCATGCGTTGAACATCACGCGCATTGTCATCGCCGGGATTCTGCTGTTTTTCTGGGGATTTAGCGTCGGCAAGACGCATTGGCTGGATGCCGGCCTGACCTATCGCCGTATCTGCGTGGTCTATCTGCTGCTGGCTATCGGTTTTGCCATTTTTGCCGTTTATCAGCGGCGCCACTTCATGCTGCAGTTGCTGACGCAGATTGTGGTCGATATCGGCGCCATTTCCTTGTTGTATCTGGTCGCAGGCGGCATGAAAAGCGGCTTGGCGATCTTGTACCTGTTCCCGCTGGCAGGCGCCGCGATTCTGGTGAAACTGGTGCTGGCGCTGTTTTTTGCGTCGATTGTCACCATTTTCCTGTTGCTGCACAGCTGGTTATATTTGCTTAACGTGGACGCCGACGCGCCGATCATGCAGGCCGGATTGTCCGGTGCAGCTTTCCTGGCGGCGGTGTATGTGGTCAACCGGCTGGCGGCGCGGTTGATCAGCCAAGAAACCCTGGCGGTACAGCGCGGGCGGGATCTGGAAGTCCAGCAGGCAATCAGCCAACTGGTGATCGACGATATGGACGACGGTGTCATGGTCGTTGGCGGTGACGGTACGGTATATGCGAGCAACCCGTCGGCGGTGCGCAAGCTGGGCATCGTCCTAGAAGCGGGGAGTGATACCAGCAAACTGAGCGATGTCCCCGCGTTGAAACCACTGGCGGATGCGTTCTTTGCCTGGAGCGCTCGCCATGCCTGGAGCGATACGACGGGAGAGGAGACGGTTGCATTTGTCATGCTCAAGCCTGCTGACGACGTGACCGAGACGGGTGGTGAGGCAGGCAGCCCCATGTCTGGGTCGCTGGCGGCACATTTGAAGGTGCGTTTTGCACGCGTCAGAACGGAGGCATTGACCGAGGAGAGGAGCGTGATTTTTCTGCAGGACGTGGCGCAAATCGAAAATCAGGCGCAACAGTTGAAATTGGCTTCGATGGGCCGGCTGACCGCAAGCATCGCGCATGAAGTGCGCAATCCGCTGTCAGCGATTGCGCATGCGTCCGCCCTGCTGTCGGAGGCGGCTGACAATCCGTCGCATGTGCGCTTGCTGGAGATCGTTTCGGACAATGTGTTGCGCATGAACCGGATGGTGGAAGACATTCTGAATCTGTCGCGCAAGGCGCAATCGCAGGAAAGCATCGAACTGCATGATGTACTGGCCGATATTAAGGCATCGTTTGCCGAACTGCATGATTTGCCGGCTGACATGATCGGATTGCAGGGTACCGACGACAGGCAAGTCCGGTTCGATCCGCTGCATTTGCGCGAGGTATTACTGAACCTGCTGGGCAACGCGATCCGTTATGCCAGCGGCAAGCCGGGCAGCATCCGCCTGTTTGTCATACCGGCAACCGCCAGCCGGCTTGAACTGCATGTGCAGGACGACGGACCAAGCATCACGCCCGAGGTCAGAGCGCATCTTTTCGAACCTTTTTACACCACATCCAGCAAAGGCACCGGTTTGGGGCTTTATCTGGCGCGCGAGCTGTGCTTGAATAACGGAGCCATGCTGGATTACGAATATCATCCAGATGCCACCAGCGATGTTTCTGGCGCTCTCACGGGCCGGTTTGTGATTTCGTTTGCTATCCAGGAAAAGTGATCGAGGAAAGAATACCGATATGAGCGTCCGGCCACGAATTCTGGTGATCGATGATGAATCCGACTTGCGTGAATTGTTTGAAATCACGCTGGTCCGGATGGGGTTGGATGTGGACGTGGCCGACTGCATTGCCGCGGCACGTGTTCATCTGAACAGAACCGAATATGCTTTGGTCATTACCGACATGCGCCTGCCCGATGGCAACGGTATGGAACTGGTGCTGGAAATCTGTGCCAGCCTGAAAAACACGCCGGTTGCTGTGATCACCGCTTATGGCAGTGCAGACAATGCGGTGGCGGCACTCAAGGCTGGTGCGTTCGATTACATTTCCAAGCCGGTAGCGCTGGATCAATTGCGCATGATGGTGCAATCGGCTTTGCAGCTGAATGCGATGGCCGCACCGGACGGGAAACACCTCAGCGTCAGAGGGCGACACGAGATGGTCGCTCCGTCGAGACTGACTGGAAACTCGTTGGCGATGCAGAATCTGCGTGCGCAAATCGAGCGCCTGGCGCGCAGCATGGCACCGATTGCGATTACCGGCGAATCCGGTTGCGGCAAGGAACTGGCGGCGCGTGAAATTCACGCGCAAAGCCCGCGGGCCGATAAGCCATTCATCGCCGTCAATTGCGGCGCGATTCCCGAGTCGCTGATGGAAGCGGAATTTTTTGGCTACCGCAAGGGCGCGTTTACCGGAGCAAACGAGGATCGGGACGGTTTTTTCCAGGCTGCGCACGGTGGGACGCTGTTGCTGGATGAAGTCGCTGATTTGCCACTGGCGATGCAGGTCAAATTGTTGCGCGCGATTCAGGAGCGGCGCGTGCGCAAGCTGGGTTCGACCAGCGAAGAAGCACTGGATGTGCGCATCATCAGTGCGACACACCAGAATCTGGCTGAATGCGTGGCGCAGGGCAAGTTCCGGCAGGATTTGTATTACCGGCTGAACGTGATCGGCTTGAACCTGCCGCCGCTGCGCGAAAGGTGCGAGGATATCGGCGCATTGGCGGAGGCGATTCTGACGCGGCTGGCTGGGCAAGGCAATCCGCGCGCCAGCCTGACGCCGCCTGCCCTGGACGCGCTGCGCGGCTACGATTTTCCCGGAAACGTGCGCGAACTGGAAAACATCCTGGAGCGGGCGCTGGCGTTTGCCAACGACGGGGTCATCGACGTCGACGATTTGGCGCTCACGTCAAACAGTCACGAGGCGTGGCCAAATCAGCCGGTGTCCGAAGCGAACTTGCCAGCACACGAACCTCAGTCCGCCGCGCCGGCCAGCGCATATGTCGAGTTGGCGCTGAACTTGCCCGACATGGCGAGCGGTCTGCCATTGCCGCTGCCGGAATATCTGGACCATATCGAGCGGGAAATCATTCGGCGCGCACTGGAACATACACGTTTCAACCGGACTCAGGCAGCACAACTGCTCGGTATCAGCTTCCGCCAGCTGCGTTACCAGATTCAGCGATTGAACATCAATGCACCGGAATCATGATGCGTGTCCGTGACGTCTTTGAGATCCCGGATGACGGCTGGTGTCGTCAGGCCAGACAGGTGCCTTCGCCGAACTGCGATGCGCGTCCAGAAGGTGCGGCCATCGATTTGCTGGTGATCCACAACATCAGCTTGCCGCCGGGGCAGTTCGGTGGCGATGCCATCGTCGAACTGTTCTGCAATACGCTCGACTGTGACGCCCATCCGTATTTCGATCGTTTGCGTGCGCTAAAAGTTTCAGCACATTTCCTGATCCGACGCGATGGCGGATTATTGCAGTTTGTGTCCGCTAACGAGCGTGCGTGGCATGCCGGGGTGTCGAATTTTGATGGGCGCGAACGGTGCAACGATTTTTCAATCGGCATTGAACTCGAGGGAACCGATTTTGAACCATTCACCGAAGTTCAATATACTTGCCTGGCGAAGTTGACCAAAGCGCTGGTACAACGCTATCTGCTGAAAGCGGTTGCCGGTCACGAGCATATCGCGCCGGTTCGCAAGACCGATC
Source organism: Burkholderiaceae bacterium (assembly GCA_034933385.1). Lineage (GTDB taxonomy): Bacteria > Pseudomonadota > Gammaproteobacteria > Burkholderiales > Burkholderiaceae_D > QZKY01. Next base: position 4,897 of record JAYFNP010000059.1, read on the forward strand.
CGGGGCCATTTTTCGATTGGGCAAGGTATCGCGCCTTGCTGGCGGATGTTTTGCCGGAGCGGGGTCTGCATTTCCCTGCCACATTTGAGATGGGCGCTATTCCTGACCGAAAGCCAGTTTGACGGCATCGATCGTCAGGTAGTCGGCGCGTATTTCAAGCAGTTTACGTTTACTGGTGAAGCCATGCGTGATGCTGACCGCGCTTTTCGGCACCGAAAGCGATTCCGCAATGAAGCGGATCAGCGCCTCGTTCGCCTTGCCATCGACTGGCGGGGCATGTAATTTGAGTTTGAGTGCATCGTCAACCAAGCCGATTACCTCGGTTTTTTTGGCATTCGGGGCAATCTGCACTGCCATGCGAATGCCGGCCGGGATCGGCGAACACCAGTCGCGGCTCATGCGAGTGCTGAGATGCCCAAGCCAACCAATTGCAATGCGACACGCAGCAGGATCAGCGCCACCAGAATCGTCAGGTCGATGCCGCCAATGGGCGGGATGAGGCGGCGCAGCGGGTTCAACAGCGGCGCATTCATTTCCTGGACAAAAGGCATTAGCGGCGAGTTCGGATTGATCCAGCTGTAAATCACTTCCAGCACCATCAGCCCCATCAGGCCATAGATGAACCAGTTCATCAATTGCTGGAGCGACAGCAACAGCACGAATTTGGTCTGAAAAAACGGCGTTGTCCAAGTGGCCGCGATAGCGGCCAGAATCGCCATCAGGAATGCACCGATCAGACACGGCCAGTCCAAGCCTCCAAATCCAGGAACGATGCGCCGCAACGGCAGTACCAGCCAATTGGTGACTTTCATGGTGAACCTGACCAGCGAATCGGGCGGGCGCACACGAGCCACCTGGCTCCAGAAGCGTAGCAGGAAGACGGCAGCCATCAAGGTGGCGGCCGTATCGACAATCAAATTGACAAAATCAAGTAACAAACAGTGTTCTCCAGATGCGTTCAGTGGGGGCGGAGAGGGTAATCAGCTTACGGCCATGGTGATATGACCGGCGGCGCCAGCGATTTTGCGGGCGCTTCTGATAAAAATATCCGCTGGCAACTTGCGTTACACAGCGGATATTGTGCCTGATATTTCACAGGCCACCAAGTTCAAGGCCTGATTACGGGCGCTTGGCGGTTGTGGGAAACGGCCATGCAGCGCTAGGGATGAGCGTAGTTTTTGCTACGGGTTTTGGGGCTGCAGCTACTTT
>JAYFNP010000060.1:0-4425 GCA_034933385.1 Burkholderiaceae bacterium
TCGTTTGCGTCCCGCCAGAATGGATCGTTATCGAGAACGGCAATGATCTTGTCGTCCGCTTCGCCGTTATCCACCATTTGCATGCCGCCCACCACGCGCGCGCGCAGAATGACTTCGCCCCGATTGATCGGACGCTCGGTAATCACGCAAATATCGAGCGGATCGCCATCCCCGCGTTCCGCTTTGGGGGACAAGGCGTTCACACGGGCCGAACAGTAAGTCTGCGGGATAAAACCGTAGAGCGTCGGCGGCATCGACGAAGTCAACTGTGGACGATCAACCCGCAAATAGCCGGTCGTTTTATCGACTTCATATTTCACCGCATCGAACGGAGTCATTTCGATATACGCGGTAACGATGCGTGGAAGATCATCGCCTGCCTCCAGTCCATGCCATGGGTGCGGACGCCAGCGATAGAAAGTTTTGGGAAATGCCATATGCTCACCTCTTGTCATTCAAATGTTTAGTCGGGCATGATATCCAAACTCGGCCAAATTAGATAGATAACGTTCGTTCGGATACATCGCGCATCGACGCGATGCTTCAGGCCGCATCACCGCCATCGATTGTTACACCCGCAAAGGATATGTCCTCGCCAATTGCACGATGACGGTGTTCATTAAACTGCACTCGAAACGGCTTATCCAGTCCAAAGATGGCCTGCCTTACCGAATCAACCGCACGGGACTCAGGTCAGTGCGCTCACAACTCGACAACCAGTAAGAAAACAGAGTATAGCCCGACTGATTCATCATTTTGACAGTAACCAAAGTCGATCTGCCAATTAAAGCTGGAGACATCTGAGGACTGCATCAAGCCTTGAGAAAATCAGGCGGGTTGAGTCGAAATATCGTCAGCGACAGTCGGCTTCCCCCCTGTTTTCTTGCGATATGTTGCACTGAAAACCGTTACTTTTTGTCGAAAGTCAGTTCACCATCCCTGACGCCGATAACCGCCGTATCCTTCGGCCCGAGTTTGCCTTCGAGAATCAGGCGCGAGAGCGGGTTTTCGATCTGCTGCTGAATTGCGCGTTTCAGCGGACGTGCGCCATACATCGGATCGAAACCGGCTTCGGCGATCTTGTGCAGCGCCGGGGTGGTGATTTCCAGCGCCATGTCCATCTTCGCCAGACGCTGTTCCAGAATCTTCAACTGTACCTTGGCAATCGCACCGATGTTCTTTTCATCGAGCGCATGGAACACGACAATCTCGTCGATGCGGTTGATGAATTCCGGCCGAAATTGCGTCTTTACTTCAGTCATCACCGCCAGCTTGATCTCTGCCGGATCGCTGCCCTGCATCGACTGGATCATGTGCGAACCGAGATTCGATGTCATCACGATCACGGTGTTCTTGAAATCCACCGTCCTGCCCTGTCCGTCGGTCATACGGCCATCGTCCAGCACTTGCAGCAGCACGTTGAACACGTCTGGATGCGCCTTTTCGATTTCGTCGAGCAGAATCACGCTGTACGGTTTCCGGCGCACCGCTTCGGTCAGGTAACCGCCTTCCTCGTAGCCAACGTAGCCCGGCGGCGCGCCGATCAGCCGCGCGACCGAATGTTTTTCCATGAATTCGCTCATGTCGATGCGGATCATCGATTCCTCGGTATCGAACAGGAAGTTCGCCAGCGATTTGCACAATTCTGTCTTGCCGACGCCGGTTGGCCCCAGAAACATGAATGAGCCATATGGTCGGCTCGGGTCGCCCAGGCCGGCACGTGAACGGCGGATCGCTTCGGACACGACGATGACCGCTTCGTCCTGGCCAACAACGCGCTTGTGCAGTTCGTCTTCCATGTGCAACAGTTTCGCGCGCTCACCCTGCATCATCTTCGATACCGGAATGCCGGTTGCACGCGAAACAACCTCAGCGATTTCTTCCGCGCCGACCTGCGTGCGCAACAGTTTCGGCTTGCCGCCCGCCTCGCCGCCGGATGTCCCAGCCTCAGCCTGCGCGTCCTTCTTGGTCTGCGCTTCGAGCGCCTTCTCCAGTTGCGGCAACTGGCCATACATCAGTTCGGACATCTTCTGGTAATCACCCTTGCGCTTGGCCTCTTCCATCTGCTGCCGGACTCGGTCGATTTCTTCCTTGATGTGCTTGGTTCCTTCGACGCCGGCTTTTTCCGCTTTCAGGATTTCTTCATAGTCCGCATACTCGCGCTCCAGCTTGCCGATCTCTTCCTCGATCAGCGCCAGCCGTTTCTGCGAAGCCTCGTCGGTTTCCTTTTTCATCGCCTCGCGTTCGATCTTCAACTGGATCAGCCGCCGGTCGAGTTTGTCCATCACTTCCGGTTTCGAATCGATTTCGATCTTGATTTTCGACGCAGCTTCGTCGATCAGGTCAATCGCCTTGTCCGGCAGGAAACGGTCCGTGATGTAACGATGCGACAGTTCCGCTGCGGCGATGATCGCCGGGTCGGTGATATCGACGCCGTGGTGCATTTCGTATTTTTCCTGCAAGCCGCGCAGGATCGCCACCGTATCTTCGACACTCGGTTCATCGACCATGACTTTCTGGAAACGTCGTTCCAGCGCCGCATCTTTCTCAACGTACTTGCGGTATTCGTCGAGCGTGGTCGCGCCAACGCAGTGCAGTTCGCCGCGCGCGAGCGCCGGTTTCAGCATGTTGCCTGCATCCATCGAGCCTTCAGTCTTGCCAGCGCCAACCATCGTGTGGATTTCGTCGATGAACACGATATCCTGCCCTTCATCCTGCGCCAGCTCCTTCAGCACCGCTTTCAGCCGTTCCTCGAATTCACCGCGGTATTTCGCACCGGCCAGCAGCGCCGCCATATCGAGCGACAGCACCCGCTTGCCTTTCAGGCTGTCCGGCACTTCGCCATTGACGATACGCTGCGCCAGCCCTTCGACAATTGCCGTCTTGCCGACGCCCGGTTCGCCGATCAGCACCGGATTATTCTTTGAACGACGCTGCAAGATCTGGATTGCGCGGCGAATTTCGTCGTCGCGCCCGATCACCGGATCGAGCTTGCCGGTTCGAGCGCGCTCGGTCAGATCCATCGTGTATTTTTTCAACGCTTCGCGCTGGCCTTCTGCATCGGCCGAATCCACCTTGGCACCGCCGCGCACCGCATCGATCGCCGCTTCCAGCGCCTTGCGCGTCAGGCCGTTTTCCTTTGCCAGCCGCCCCGCTGGAGACTTGTCATCCGTCAACGCCAGCAAGATCATTTCGCTGGCAAGAAACTGGTCGCCGCGCTTTTGCGATTCTTTGTCGGCAAGGTTCAGCAGTGCCATCAATTCGCGCCCAATCTGGACGTCGCCGCCGGTGCCGGACACCTTCGGCAGGCGGTCGAATGCAGCTTTCAGCGCTGCTGTCAATCCGTTCACATTCACCCCGGCGCGTTGCAGCAGCGAACTTGCGCCGCCATCTTCCTGCTGCAACAGTGCCGCCAGCAGGTGCACCGGCTCAATGTACTGGTTGTCATTGCCGACCGCCAGACTGCGGGCGTCAGACAGTGCTTCCTGCAACTTCGTCGTCAATTTATCTTGTCGCATGGCTTGCTCCAATGATCATATTGCCCTGAAGATAAGGACGAATATGCCTATTTCAAGGGAAACGCTACCTAAGCGTAGCGAGCAGACACAGAGTTCCCCGAACATTCTGGGGAGGACAAGCGGGTAAGGACTAGATTTACATCAAGACGCGGGCATTCGACCCCTAAGGAGGCAGAATTCCTCAGGCAGAAAGCCAGCGATACAGCGCAAATCCGATCACGCAGAACAGGATCGATCCGGCCAGGTGCAGTGCCGAATGGCCTAACGCCCACAGGTAGTCGCCACGCTGCAGCAGCAGCATCGCTTCGGCGGAAAAAGTCGAAAACGTGGTCAGCCCGCCCAGAAAACCGGTAATGACAAACAGCCGCCATGCAGGCGTCAATCCCGGATGGCCATTGAAGAACGCGACCGCCGCACCGATGACCAATCCTCCGCCCCAGTTGGCGGCCAACGTACCGAGCGGCAGGACGCTATGCACCGGATTAAACCAGGTGCTTAAACCCCAGCGCAGCCATGCGCCCAATGTCGCTCCCAGACCAACGGCGATAAAATTCATTCTTTTCCTCCGTTGGTGTTCCAGCGCGCCAGCGCGTCGTCATCGGAAACGCGCGCATCGACCCAGCGCGCGCCTTCTGGCGTCTGTTCCTTTTTCCACAAAGGTGCGGCGGTTTTCAGGTAATCCATGATGAATTCGCACGCTGAAAACGCTTCCTGCCGGTGCGCCGCGGCCACCGCGACCAGCACTATCTGATCCATCGGCTTCAGCGGCCCGATACGGTGAATCACCCGCGCATCGATGAAATCCCAGCGCGCTCTGGCCTCGGCCACGATAGCTGCCAGCGACTGTTCCGTCATGCCGGGATAGTGTTCCAGTTCCATTTGCGCCACCGCCATGCCTTCGTTCAAG
>JAYFNP010000061.1:0-13095 GCA_034933385.1 Burkholderiaceae bacterium
CCAGCGGCGCCAGTTGCGCCAGACGGTTGCGACCGCACTGTTCCGACGCAGCGACAATGATGCCGCCCCAATGCGCTTGCCGTTTCTCAACCCGATCGCCCACGAGTTTGACGACCGAACGCTGTGTCGCCAGCGGCTGGATCACAGCAACGCCGAGTTCAACTGCCTTTTCGACGATCCAGTCCATTTTTGAGGCTTCCGGCAGTGCCTGCGCCAGTGTCAGCGCAAATGGCAGTTCGGCTTCGCGTGGCGAAAACACGCCGACCGTCGCATGGGCGCGCTTCTTGTCGAGGCCAGTCAGCGTGGCCGCATATTCGCCCCCAGCGCCGTTAAAAAGCGTTATCGGTTCGCCCTCGGTCAAGCGCAAGACTTGCAGGTGACGCACGATGCTTTCCGCCAATTGAACGGTCATGCCGGTCGAAAGCGGGATCGGGCAGTAAAAACGCGGCATTGGCGTGGTCCAGTTGGTGTTAATTTGAGTATTGTCAGCGTCGTCAGCGTCGAAATCGGGGAAATCTGCTCGAATAACCAATATTCAGGCCGGAAAGTTATTTGCTTAGCACGAAAACGGCTAAGCCAGCCAGCCTGATTTTAGCGTCTGCCACGCCTTTCTGGTGTAAAATGTTTGTCTTGCAACAGCACCGGTAGCAGGAAAATCTCGCACCGACAACACCTGAAAAATATGACGACCACGCTCCCGACCTCGAAAATGGCCAACGCGATCCGCGCGCTGGCAATGGACGCAGTCCAGAAAGCCAATTCTGGCCATCCCGGCATGCCGATGGGCATGGCTGAAATTGCCGTCGCCCTCTGGGGCAAACATCTGCGTCACAATCCGGTCAATCCGAAATGGATCAACCGCGACCGCTTTGTGCTATCAAACGGACACGGTTCAATGCTGTTGTATTCCTTGCTGCATTTGACTGGCTATGACCTGCCGATGGATGAGCTGAAGAACTTCCGGCAGCTGCATTCGAAAACGCCCGGCCATCCGGAATCGCATATGACGCCCGGCGTCGAAACCACCACCGGCCCGCTCGGCCAGGGTATCTCGAACGCTGTCGGCATGGCGCTAGCGGAAAAGCTGCTGTCCGCTGAATTCAACAAGCCGAACTTCGACCTGATCGATCATTACACTTATGTGTTCCTCGGCGATGGCTGCCTGATGGAGGGCATTTCGCATGAATCCTGTGCTTTGGCCGGCACCTGGAAACTGAACAAGCTGATTGCGCTGTACGATGACAACGGCATTTCGGTCGATGGCCATGTCGAAAACTGGTTCACCGACGATACGCCGAAGCGCTTCGAAGCTTATGGCTGGAACGTCATCCGTGCCGTCGACGGCCACAACGTCGATGCAGTCGATGCCGCCATCGCGCAAGCAAAGAAATCTGACAAGCCAACACTGATCTGCTGCAAAACTGTTATTGGCAAGGGATCGCCCAACAAACAAGGCTCGCACGACAGCCATGGCTCACCGCTTGGGGACAAGGAAATCGCCGCTGTGCGCGAGGCCATCGGCTGGAACTATCCGCCGTTTGAAATCCCGGCTGACGTTTATACCGCCTGGGACGCAAAGGCCACCGGCCGTGCCGCCCAAGGCGATTGGGATGCGCTATTCCATGCGTATCAGGAACGCTATCCGCAGGATGCTGCCGAACTGGTGCGCCGGATGAGAGGCGAGCTGCCAACCAACTTCGGCGAAACCGTCAAGAATTACGTTGCCGCCTGCAATGAAAAGCAGGAATCCATTGCGACCCGCAAGGCCAGCCAGAATGCGATTCAGGCATTGGCACCGGTCTTGCCGGAGTTCCTCGGCGGGTCGGCAGACCTGACCGGCTCGAATCTGACCAACTGGAAGGAATGCATCCGGCTGACTCCCGACCAACCAGGCAACCATATCAGCTATGGCGTGCGTGAATTTGGCATGAGCGCAATCATGAATGGCATCGCGCTACATGGCGGTTTCATCCCATTTGGTGCGACCTTCCTGACCTTCTCGGACTATAGTCGCAATGCACTTCGCATGGCGTCGCTGATGCAGATCCGCACGATTTTCGTGTTCACCCACGACTCGATCGGCCTCGGCGAGGACGGCCCGACACACCAGTCGGTCGAACATGTCTCGAGCCTGCGCCTGATCCCGAACCTCGACAACTGGCGCCCGTGCGACACGGTCGAATCGGCGGTTGCCTGGGCACACGCAGTCCGTCGCCACAATGGCCCTTCGACGTTGATCTTTTCGCGCCAGAACCTGCCGTTCATGCCGCGCACGAATGAGCAAATCGCCAACATCAACCGCGGCGGCTACGTGCTGCGCGACACCTCGGACGCCAAAGTGATCCTGATCGCCACCGGTTCCGAAGTCGAGCTGGCAATCAAGGCTGCCGAGCAACTGGCCAGGGAAGGCATCGGCGCACGCGTGGTCTCAATGCCATCGACCGACGTGTTCGACCGCCAGGACGCGTTGTACAAGGCCAGCGTGCTGCCACGCGACTTGCCGCGTGTTGCTGTCGAAGCGGGGGTCACCGATTTCTGGCGCAAGTACGTCGGACTTGATGGTGCAGTGATCGGCATCGACACTTTCGGCGAGTCCGCTCCGGCAGGCGTGCTGTTCAAGCACTTCGGCATTACGATCGAGCATGTCGTCGAGGCAGCAAAGGGCGTGATCGCCGGCGGCTGCTGTGGCAGTTGCTGCAGTTAAAACAGGTTCATTTCGGTAAACATTTGAAGACAGTCCAAGCACAATTCAGGAGCAAATAGTATGACTATCCGTGTAGCAATCAACGGTTATGGCCGTATTGGCCGCAATATTCTGCGTGCCCACTATGAAGGCGGCAAAACGCACGACATCCAGATCGTTGCAATCAATGACCTCGGCGACGCAAAAACCAATGCACACTTGACGCAGTACGACACTGCGCACGGCAAGTTCCCGGGTACCGTTTCAGTGGACGGCGATTTTATGGTCGTTAACGGCGACCGCATCCGCGTACTGGCGAACCGCAACCCGGCAGAACTGCCCTGGGGCGAGCTTGGCATTGATGTGGTGCTGGAATGCACCGGCTTTTTTACCAGCAAAGAACGCGCCTCTGCCCACCTGAAAGGCGGCGCAAAGAAAGTCATCATCTCTGCACCGGGTGGCAAGGATGTCGATGCGACTGTGGTATTCGGCGTCAATGATGGCGTCCTGAAAGCATCGGACACGGTGATTTCCAATGCATCCTGCACCACCAATTGCCTTGCACCGGTGGCGAAAGCTCTGCATGAAAAAATCGGCATCGTTTCTGGCCTGATGACCACGATCCATGCCTACACCAACGATCAAGTGCTGACCGACGTATACCATACTGACTTGCGCCGCGCTCGTTCGGCAACGATGAGCATGATTCCGACCCGTACCGGCGCAGCCGTCGCGGTTGGTCTGGTTCTGCCGGAACTGAATGGCAAACTTGATGGCGTCTCGGTGCGTGTGCCAACCATCAACGTATCTCTGGTTGACCTGACGTTCACCGCAGCACGGGCCACCACGGTCGATGAAATCAACGCCATCATGAAAGACGCTTCGGCGAACTCGAAAGGCGGCATCCTCGGCTACAACACGGAACCGCTGGTATCGATTGACTTTAACCACAACCCGGCATCCAGCACCTTCGATTCGACCCAGACCCGCGTTTCCAACGGCACGCTGGTCAAGGTCATGTCCTGGTATGACAACGAATGGGGATTCAGCAACCGGATGCTGGACACTACTGTTGCCTTGATGTCCGCGAAGTAATCAGGAAATCGGACAAAAAAATGCCCCGCAGAAGCGGGGCATTTTTATATGGGAAACCTGTATGTGAAAGCCGCCGTTTATCCGGCGTGCGACAAGGCAGGGCTTCATCCGCCGTTCTTTTCGCCGCATTCGGGACAGAATTTCGCGCCAGCAGGTAGTTTCGCGCCGCATTTGCAGATGCCCGGCGTAACCAGCTTGTAGCCACATTCCGGACAAAATTTCGCACCGTGGGTTTCCGCCTTGCACGACGGACAAACAAGCTGCCGACTGGTTTTGACATCCATCTGCTGGCCGCGCGCCATGCCTTCAGCGATAGCCGTTTCGGTTGCGCCCTGAATTTCGCCTTGGGAACGCGCCGCCTCGATCTCGACTTTGACATCGGGCGCGCAGTCGTAACACAAGCCCTTGTCGGCATCGAAGCAGCGACCGCAAACATAAGCATGGCATTTCGCACAGCGATGAAAATGATCCTTGGCCTGATCCAGCGCCTTTCTGAATTCTTCGTCACGTGCCTGGCCAAAACCGCTTTCTGCCAATCCTTCGACCGCTGAACCGACACTGCCGAGCGCACCGCCGAATAATCCGCCTGCCTTGCCCAGCCATCCGGATGCTTGCCCGCTGCGATACGGAACGAACGCTGAGCGCCAGGTATCCGAACAGCGTTCACAATAGAATTCGAACTGGAACCCGGCATCGACGCCGTGCGACTTGCACTGGTCGCTATAGTTTTTGGCAAACTGTATTTCAGACATGATGAGCCCTCACGAATCGTCGGAAAAGGTATACCTGAACATCGTGAACATGCCGCCTCGATAATGCAGGGGCAAAACCGATACAGGACAATATTTTCATTATTTCAGATGCCGGCCGAATTCACAATGCCATGCGCCACTCAGCCCCCTTTGTCGGGGGGGCCGCGTGCTGATACACCGTCCTCAAGCGCTTAACCGTTTCGCTGCCGATTTTTCTTGATTTTCGATAGCGAGCGGTTGGACGGGGTTCTCTGTTGACAGCAGAGCTTTGATCTGCGCACCCGAGATAGGGCGTGTCAGAGGCAACGCTGCTCCGCTCGCTCCCAGTTTGAAAACGCTGACCACTGACGCCAGCTCTGCCGCCTGCTCTTGCAACGATTCCGCCGCGGCGGCTGCTTCCTCCACCAGCGCGGCGTTCTGTTGCGTCACCTGATCCATCTGGGTCACGGCCTGGTTGACCTGTTCGATGCCATCGCTCTGCTCGCGACTCGCTTCGGCAATCTCGCCGACGATATCGTTCACCCTGCGAATGCTGGCCACGACTTCTTCCATCGTTCCACCAGCCTGTTCGACCAGCGCGCTGCCCGCATCGACCTTGCTCACCGAATCGTCGATCAAGCCCTTGATTTCCCGGGCCGCCGCCGCGCTGCGCTGCGCCAGGTTGCGCACTTCGGTCGCGACTACCGCGAAACCGCGCCCCTGCTCGCCGGCGCGCGCCGCCTCGACGGCGGCATTCAGCGCCAGAATGTTGGTCTGGAAAGCGATGCCGTCGATGACGCTGATGATGTCGGCAATCTTGTGGGACGAGGAATTGATCTCGCTCATCGTGTCGACCACATGCGCCACCACCTCGCCTCCCTTGACCGCCACTTCGGACGCGGTCGTCGCCAGTTGGTTCGCCTGACGGGCATTGTCTGCATTCTGCCGCACGGTCGAAGTCAGCTGTTCCATCGAGGAAGCCGTCTCTTCCAGCGAACTCGCCTGTTCCTCGGTACGCGACGACAAATCCTGATTGCCCGCGGCAATCTGCGCGGAAGCGGTTGCAATCGTTTCGGTTCCGGTACGTACGCGAGCGACGATGTTGGCTAGGCTGTCGCGCATCGTTTTCATTTCATACAACAGGCTCGACCGATCATTGGACACCATCTCGATCGGCGTCGACAAATCCCCGACGGCGATACTGTTGGCCACCTTCATCGCGTAATCCGGCTCGCCCCCCAATTGCCGATGCAAGCCGCGCGACAGCACCCAAGTAGCGACAATGCTACCGACCAGCGTCAACAGGCTCAAAATCACCAGCAATATCTGGCTGGACTGATAGATATCATCAACCCTCTTCGCCTCATCATCGATCTGACTGCGCTGATAACGCTCGAAGGCGGCCAGCGCCTCAAGATAATTCCGCCCGTCGGCCTGGAAGCGCTGTTCCAGCACCGCATTGGCTTGCTCGGTTTGGCCGCTCTGCTTCAATCTTGTAATTTCGTCACGCGATTTTATGTATGCGCCCCGTTTTTCGGTGATCGTCTGCAGCAGCGCTTTTTCTTTTTCCACAGTAATCAGCGGCGTCAAATTTTTCAGCAACGCGTCGTTCGCCTTGACGGATTCCGCCGCGTCTTCGGCAAAGAAGGCGCCGAGCGAAGCATCCGCACTTTTGGCAATCGCCGTCGTGCGCCGGACACTGGTGTGGATGTTCCGGTACCAGTCGCTCACCATCCGTTCCTTGGCGAGTGGTTGCTGCATCATCGCATTCGTCGCTTCGGCAACCGTGTGCAAGCGCCACAGGCCAATGCCGATGGCCAGATATGCAAGAGCAATGACGAACAAAAAAGCGATCCATATGCGCGTGCCTACGCGCAGCTTGCCGTTTGAATTCATTTTATTTTGCCGGTTGATATGTTGTGGACAGGTATCGCAAAAAATGTACCCGACGCTGGGACACGGGGAAGCCCCCCTCTTTGGGACATGCTGAATGTTATCGACAACCCAACTAAACCATGATCTTTCTGTCTACAGTATTCTTGATTTTTTGAAAAAAGTTTAATGCTTAGTAGAAATACGACAACTGTCGTTTCCATTTGTTGCCGAACGACTACAATTGCCAGCAAGGGAAGAATATTTCATATCGGCCATGCCCCAATTCGGGGCATATGTCGATCCCCTTTGAGTGCCTTGATACGCTGCAGTGTAATTCAGCCAGCCGGCTGGATGAACCAATATCTGGTGATATGCATATTCAGCACTCCGGGCGTGCTGCTCCGCGCCGCTCGATAAACAGGCTGTTGCCGAAAATTTTCTTGGCCTGTTTTTTGGCCTCGGTTGCCGCTTCCGCGATCTGGTGATGCGAACGGTACTGGCCAGGAGAAACGCGTGTAATGCCAAGCGACAGGCTAATCAGCGGATGGAAGATTTTTTCCCCTGACGGTCTTCGCTCAAATATCCACCGCGCGCGCGTTCCTCGTCGCTGTAATATTCCTGGATGGCAGCGGCAAAGCGGTTGAGTATCCGGTTGCAGCGGAATTCCCAATCTTCGCTCTTGAACAGGATCATGAAATCATCGCCGCCGATATGGCCGATGAAATCCTGCTCTGGATCGCAGTGTTCGCTGAGTATCTTCGCCGTCAGCCGGATCGCGTCATCGCCTTTTTGGAAACCATGCACATCGTTGAATGGCTTGAAATGATCGAGGTCGCAGTAGCAGGCGAAGAACGGTACCTGCTGTTGCAGCAACCGGTTAATCCGCTCGTTGATCGGAACATTGCCAGGCAATTGCGTCAGCGGGTTGGCATAGCGCGCGGCTAGAATCTGCATTTGCGTAATTTCGCGCATCAGATCATGGCCAGTTCCCATACCCAGATAGCGTCCTTCGCCGGTAATCACAAAACCGTTGAACAGGTGATGTGCGTCTGCCTGCGCCACCATATGGCTCAGATCCGACAGGCTGGTGTACTGATCGACCACTAGCGGTCTCCCGTCCATGAAATGGGTGCACGGCCTGCGCCCGTACAACTCACGCTGATAGGGCCGGGCAAAACACTCAATCATCTTGTAACGGTTGATCAGTCCAACCGGCACGCCATCGTCCACCACTGGAACGATCTGCAGATGCGGATCGTTGGCAAACACTTCGAACACATAGTTGTTGTTCATCTGTGGCGTCACCACCGGCACGATACGCAGCAGTTTCATCGCTGTCGCTACGGGTGCCTCATGCTGCGTATCCGGTAAATCGACAGGCCGTTCGTCCTGCCCTGGCGCGGCGGAGACGATGGCGGCAACCTCTTTCGGAGGATCGGACTGCGGCCTGGCAATGAGGTAACCCTGGCCGAACGCAATACCGAGATCGCGAATCGCCAAATATTCGGCCCGGGTTTCGATTCCTTCGGCGATCACCTGTGTACCGGACTTGGCCGCAATTTCCTGGATCGACTGGACGAACTGCAGCTTGATCGGATCGGCATTAACACCCTGTACGAAATGCATGTCGATCTTCACGTACTCCGGCCGCAGTTCTGACCATAGCCGCAGGCTGGAAAACCCTTCGCCCAAATCGTCAATCGCAATTTCGAAACCCATGCTGCGGTAATGCAATACTGCTTTGCGCAACAGTGCGTAGTCGTATGTCGGATCGCTTTCAGTGAGTTCGATGATCACGCGCCCGGCATCGAAGCCGGTCTGGTGAATGTATGCCAGCGTTTCACCATATTTGGCGGCGCGCTGCACCAGGCTTTCAGGGCTGATGTTCAAAAACAGTTTGCCCGGCAGTTCGAGTTCTGCAAACCGTTCCAGCACCACACGGCGGCACAAATGTTCTACCTGCACACTCAAGTTGTGCTTGCGCGCGAGTTTGAACAGCGAAACCGGCGAATGCAACGGGCTGCCCTCTGGCCCGCGAATCAAGCCTTCATAGCCGATCAACTGTCCCGTGCGCATCTGGACGATCGGCTGGAACACCGCGGTCAGTCGGCGTTGTTCGATGATGTCGAGCAAATTATCGAGCGATCCGTCGTCCATGTCTTGATTGGCGCAGGATGGCATGCCAAGCCGTGCGTTCACGATGGTTGCCGCCGCCACCTGCCGCAAGGTCGAAGTACTCGGGAAACTCTGCGTCGACGACCGATTGTGCGAGTCAATTTGAACGACCTCATTGAACGCAACGAATTCATATTCATCGAGCGCCATCGCAGCCTCCGCTTCACCCTTTTCAGAATCATTCATTCTGAAGGCATCTTGGAAGCGTTTTATGACCCGACGATGACGCAATGGCGTTTTGCACGCCTAAAATATACTCAACGGTGTATTCAAGAAGGGCCGCAAAATATCTGGCCCATACAAGCTATTTCATCATATACCCTGGCCGAAACCACATATTTCGGCCGTTAGCGCGGGAAAACCGCATCCCACAGCCGCCTCGCCGCCTGTGCCTGCGACGCCACAGCCTCAACCGGAACACGCGCATCTTCATCCCCTTGCAACCGCGCCAGATGCTGCAGGCGGCGCAACTCGCGGTACGCATCCCCAGCCGCGATACCCAAACCTGATGGAATCAGCCCAAGTTCGTCGCAGATGCGCAGCAAAGCAATGTTGCCGAGGTTGCCGGTCAGTTGCGGATACTGCGCTGCATGCAGCAACACCAGATACTGGACGATGAATTCGATGTCGATCATGCCGCCGCCACCATGCTTCAGGTCGAATAGCGTCGGCGTTTTGTCCGGATGCGCATCGCGCATCTTTTTCCGCATCGCCAGCACTTCCTGCTTTAATTTTCCGGCGTCATGCGGCTGACGCAACACCTGCTCGCGAATCGCCTCGAAGCGCGCACCGATGGCGGCATCACCAGCGCAAAAACGTGCCCGCGTCAACGCCTGATGCTCCCAAACCCAGGCGGCATTCCTCTGGTAATTCTCGAACGCAGACACGCTCGACACCAGCATGCCGCTGGCGCCGTCCGGCCTGAGCGCGGTATCGACATCGAACAGAATACCGGCCGAAGTGTGGCTGGTCATCCAGGTGATGAACCGCTGCGCCAGCCGCGCATACAACATTGGCGCATCCTGATGGTCATCGTCATACAGGAAGATCACGTCGAGATCGGACGCATAGCCGAGTTCCTTGCCGCCCAGCTTGCCGTAGGCAATCACCGCGAATTTCGGTTTTTCGATATGCCGGTTCGCTATCGTGTGCCATATAGCCTGGATAGAAACGTCGATGATCATGTCTGCCAACGCGGTCAAGTGATCGGCCAGCCGCTCCATCGTCAACCCGCCTTGCAAATCGTAGGCGAGCAAATGGAATTGCTGTGCATGGTGCACTTCGCGCAACAAGTCCATCTGACGCTCGGTATCGCCCTGCGATTCGACCAGTTGCGCGGCAAGCTCACGCGCCAGTTCTTGCCAGTCAGGAATCGCCTTCAACAGCAGGTCGTTGAGCAATTCGTCGAGCAGGATCGGATGCCGCGTCAGGAACTTCGCAGCCCAATCGCTGGCGTGCATCATGCGGATCACCCGCTCCAACGTTTCCGGATATTCGGTCAATAACGACAGATACGCCGCGCGACGCGCAATCGCTTCGAAAAAATCCATCAGCCGGCCAAGCGTGGCCGAATGCGGCCGCCCTTCCCGCACGATCAGCGGCAACGCCGAATTGCACAGCCGTGCCAGCAAATCGCTGCTGACTTCCGGCAGTGCCTGGATCCGCGGCATTTGCCACAGCGCCAACAGGCGTCGCGTTCCCGTTTCCGGCTCATCGAAACCCAGCGCAGTCATACGTGCGGCAATCGCCTCGCGCCGTTCATTTTCCGGCAGCGTTGCCAGAACCTGCAGGTCGATCGCGCCGTCGGCATCGGACGGCAAGTCGTTCTTGTCGCTGAATATCGCTTCAAAACGCGCCGCGACAAAGCGGCGGTGCGCCACCAGTTGCGACATCAACGCATCGACATCTGCGCAACCCATCATTTTCGCCACGCTCAACATGTCGGCATCGTTCGACGGCAGCATATGGGTCTGCGCATCGTCGAGGTACTGTATCCGGTGTTCGAGATTGCGCAGGAAAGTGTACGACTCGAGCAACTGCTGCACAATGTCCGCATCGAGCAGTTCCTTTTCCACCAGCGTGCGCAACGTTGCACGGGTCGAACGGTCGCGCAACGCGGCATCGCGGCCGCCGCGAATCAGCTGAAATGATTGCGCCAGGAATTCTATTTCGCGGATGCCGCCGCGCCCCAACTTGATATTGTTGCTGCGCTCGGGATGAATGCGCTCCTGTCGCGCAACTTCGGCGCGGATCTGTCCATGCATGTTACGAATGGCGTCAATCACGCCGAAATCGAGATAACGCCTGAAGACGAACGGGCGCACGATGCCTTCCAATTCGGCGATATCGGACTGACGACCGGTAACCGCGCGCGCCTTGACCCATGCGTAACGTTCCCACTCGCGCCCTTGCACGATCAGGTATTCCTCAATCATTGCCAGACTGGCGACCAGCGGGCCGGAAGCGCCGTTCGGCCGCAACGCCATGTCAACCCGAAAAACAAACCCATCTTCGACAATTTCCGACAGCGCGCTGATCAAACGGCGGCCCAGCCGGATGAAGAATTCATGGTTCGACAATTGCCGCTGTCCCGTATCCGCCTGCGTTTCGCCGTCCTCGCCATACGCAAAGATCAGGTCGATGTCGGACGAAACATTCAACTCGCCGCCGCCGAGCTTGCCCATGCCGAGCACGATCAGTTCTTGCGGTTCGCCAGATCCCTCGCCGACCGGCATCCCGTGCAATCCGACCATTTCCGCCATCAACGCTTCCTGGTGGGTGCGGATCGCGAAATCGGCAAAGGCGCTCATTGCGGTGACCACCTCGTCCAGATCGGCCAATCCGGACAGATCACGCTCAATCAAGGTCGCAACCAGCAGGTTGCGCAACCTGCGCATCGCGCGCGGCAACGGATGCCCGGCATCTGTTTCGTTTTGTAACAGCACAGCAAAATTAAGCGATGAGGCGGATAATCCTGCCAGCGACGCCACCATTTCAGCGCGCGACGGGTCGGCGTTAATCCAGTGCAGATAAAAACGCGAAGCTTGCTGGCTGGATAAAAGGGAACGAATCATGATGGCGTATGTTTGAAATGACGTTTCTGAAAATGTTGGGGCTTTCTCGTTTCACTGGCAGAAAAATCCGACCTTCCGGTTTAATCGACCGCTTTTGATTGTATCCTTACCTTATTCCATGTTCCATTGTAACTAACGCAAAACAGCAAACCTTTATTTGCCGATGGCCTCTGACCGACACACTTCGATATCGCTCCTATCCCGCGTTGCCGCGACATGGCGCACGTTGGGGGAAGGTTATCGCCGTTTCAATGCCGCCGCGTGGAGCCTGCCGAGCCTCTTGCTGAAGCTGATGCTGGCTGTTTATTTTCTGTTTTGCATCGCGTTCCTCGCACTGCGTTTTTTCGTGCTGCCGAATATCGGGCAATACAAAGGCGAGTTCGAACAAATGGCCAGCCGCGCACTCGGCAAACCGGTAACGGTAGCGCGCCTGGAAGCTTCGTGGGACGGTCTGCGACCGCACCTTGAATTGGGCGAAGTCGTCGTGCGCGACAAGGACGGCCGCGCTGCGCTGAATTTACCCGGCGTGTCCGCCACGGTTGCCTGGCGATCAATCCCGGCTTTTGGTCTGCGCCTGCATCAGCTGGAAATCCGCCAGCCGGATCTCGACATCCGGCGCGACATTGACGGCAAACTGTATATCGCCGGGCTGCCGATCGATCTCAGCGCGGAGACCGACGGGCAAGGTGCAGACTGGGTACTGCTGCAAAATGAAATCGTGATTCGCGATGGCCGCCTGCGCTGGAACGATGACCAGCGCAAGACATCGGAACTGTCGCTGCAAAACGTCAATCTGGTGCTACAAAACGGCTGGCGTCACCATCGCTTCCAACTCCAGGCCACACCGCCGGAAAAACTGGCGGCGCCGGTCGACGTGCGCGCCGATTTCGTGCATCCGTTTTTTGCCCAACGCATTTCGGATGTCCGCCAATGGAAAGGTGAACTGTATGCCGATCTGGACAATACCGATCTGGCGGCATGGAAAACTTATTTCGATTACCCGTTCGAGCTTGAACGCGGTTCCTGCTCGATACGCGCCTGGTTGACGTTCGATCATGCGAAGCTGGCCGATTTCACCGCCGACCTGCGACTGAGCGACGTATTTGCGCGTTTGCGCAAGGATCTGGTACCGCTCGACCTGCTTGAAGTCAAAGGCCGCATTTCGGCGCGCGAAGAACCGAGCGACGAACATGAACCAGGCACGCCAGCCTTTGGCATGCAGGGACATTCCATTTCGCTGACCGATTTCAGCCTGAAAACAAGAGATGGCCTGACACTGCCTGAAACGACTGTCAGCGAGTCCTACACGCCCGGCAAAAATGGCGCCCCCGGCACGACGAAAATTGCCACCAAGCAGCTTGATCTGAACGTGCTGGCCAGCTTTTCCAAATATCTGCCGCTATCGACCGAACAGCGCCAGATGCTGGCCGATTTTTCCCCCAGCGGCCAATTGCAGGATTTC
>JAYFNP010000062.1:0-1780 GCA_034933385.1 Burkholderiaceae bacterium
TGTTGTTAACAATGGCAGGGACACAGTAAGGTGAACTCGGTCGAATTTAGAAAGGGTAAGTGCGCATCCCTTTTTCCTCTCCCATGCATGTTCAATTTGTCATCATTCGCTGCATCCACTTCCATACAATAGAAACAAGAAGTATTTTTTTACTTAATAGGCGATAGTGCTCCTGATCAAGGTCGTTATTGCTATGTCATCCTCTTGCACGCAGCAAGATAGCTGGAATGTTAGGCAATCCCCTTCCTAAAAATTCTGAGCAACACATACTTTCCCTGACCAATGGCATCACGCCATTGCCCTCACACAGCCAGCACGGCACCCCCCAAACACAATCCACTGATCCCAAGAGGCTGACGCTTGCGCGTTCGCCTCTCGGGTTCTATGGCCTGTCGTGCTGGTTTTGACATCAACGCCGGATGCGGCTTACAGCATCTGCAATCTCAAGGGAAAAATCATGGACATTCAATGCCCACATTGCCAATCCAGAAACATCACCACCAAGGACTTCGCCAAACGAGCAGGTGGCTTGGTAGGAACGGTAGGAGGAACACTCAGCGGTGCAGCCAGTGCCTTAAGCGGTGCTGAATTTGGTGGCACGGTTGGCGTTGTTGCTGGTCCAGTCGGTGTGGCGCTTGGCAGTATCGCCGGAGCCATTCTCGGTGGTCTGGTAGGCGGTGCGGCAGGAAGCATCACTGGCGCCAAACTCGGCGAAGTCGTCGATCAGCGCGTCTTCAATAATTACCAATGCCAGACATGTGGTTGCACCTTCGGCAATCTTGTCCGGTAACAAACAACACGAAAGGTCACTCATGGCACACCTCGTAAAAGAAATGGCCTACGTCGGCGCAAAACCATGGCACGGCTTAGGCAACGAACTCCCCAGCAACCAGCCCATTGAAATCTGGGCGCAACAAGCCGGAATGAACTGGCAAATAAAAGAATCGCCCGTTCGCTACATGGCCGACACCATCGGCAACCTCGGCACCATTCACTCCTTTCCGGAACAGAAAGTACTTTATCGTTCAGACACCAAGGATGCACTGTCAGTGGTATCGCAACGCTATAAAATCGTCCAGCCGCAAGAGGTGTTGGAGTTCTATCGTGATCTGACAGAAATGTCCGGTTACGAACTGGAAACGGCGGGCGTGCTCAAAGGCGGGCGCAAATTCTGGGCATTAGCAAAAACCGGGCAGACAACCGCACTAAAAGGCAAAGACATCGTCAACGGCTATCTGCTGCTAGCCTCATCCTGCGATGGCACACTCGCCACCACCGCCACGCCAACCACCATACGCGTCGTCTGCAACAACACGCTCACCATTGCGGTTAATGGCGCATCTCAAGCTATCAAAGTGCCGCACAGCACCAGATTCGACGGGCAAGCCGTCAAACAGCAACTCGGTATCGCCGTATCCCAATGGGACGGATTCATGTACCGCATGCGCACACTCGCTGAACGCAAAGTCAAATCGCATGAAGCCATGAACTACTTCCTGCGGGTCATCTGTGACGTTCAGCCAGGTAAGCACAGTATCAGCAACCTCAGCAACGAACGGGCACTCAAAAAGGTACAGGCGCTTTACGACGGACACGGCAAAGGTTCCGATCTGGATGCCGCCAAAGGCACCGCATGGGGATTACTCAATGCCGTCACGGAATATGTGGACCACGAAAGGCGTGCACGCAGCAACGAGCATCGGATGGATTCCGCTTGGTTCGGGCAGGGTGCAGTCGTCAAGCAACGCGCACTGGATGCAGCCCTGCTCATGGTTGCCTG
>JAYFNP010000063.1:0-3338 GCA_034933385.1 Burkholderiaceae bacterium
TGCATCCCACTGTTCATTTGGTTTGAGAAGAAGGGCTTGTAGTCCAAGTTTTGCCCATGCAGGCGGTTCGCATTGCATGGGCAGGTGCGTCCGACCTCACCTTACCCCAACGATTGGACACAGCCACTTTGAATGTGAAAAATTATACTTTCGGTACCCTCACTCACATTTGTAAAGAGGTATTGGCATGAATAGCTTGTCAGACCGTAGTCTTTTTGTTCAGCAAGGCATGATCGGTGGTCGGTGGATTGATGCGTTGAATGGCAACACCATCGAAGTAAACAACCCTGCGGCCGGCACCTGTATTGGGCATATACCCAATATGGGAGCTACTGAAACTGAAATGGCGATAACAGCCGCGGCTAAAGCTTTTCCAGATTGGTCGGTTACCAGCGCCAAAGAGCGATCAATTCTGTTGCGCCGATGGTTTGATCTCATGATGCAGTCGCAAGATGATTTGGCAAGAATCATGACATTGGAGCAAGGCAAACCGTTGGGTGAATCAAAAGGCGAAATTGCATACGGAGCCAGTTTCATTGAATGGTTTTCTGAACAGGCCTTGCGCAACAATGGCAATGTCATTCCGAGTTTTCGGCGTGACAAAAGAATTGTCGTGCTGCGCCAGCCGGTTGGGGTCTGCGCTGCCATTACCCCGTGGAATTTCCCGAATGCGATGCTGGCCAGAAAATTGGGGCCCGCTTTGGCCGCCGGATGCACGATGATCGTCAAACCTGCCGAACAAACGCCCTACTCCGCTTTAGCCATGGCAGTTCTGGCAGAACGAGCGGGCATCCCGCCTGGGGTAATCAATATCGTGACAGGCGATGCTGTTGACATTGGCGCTGTCTTGACAGCTAGCACAGTCGTGAGAAAGATGAGTTTCACCGGTTCTACCGAAGTCGGCAAAATACTGATGAGGCAATGTGCAGATACCGTCAAAAAAATATCGCTCGAACTAGGCGGTAATGCTCCGTTTATCGTATTCGAGGATGCTGATTTGGATGCAGCGGTCGAGGGGGCAATGGTGGCCAAATTTCGCAATAATGGCCAAACTTGTGTTTGCGCCAATCGGATCTTTGTACATCAAGGTATTTATGAACAGTTTTGTGCCAAATTATTAGTGCGCGTACGTGCGTTGCACGTTGGAAATGGTCTGGATGCGAAAGTCGATGTCGGTCCTCTGATCAATGACAGTGCTGTACTGAAAGTTGAAGAACATATTGCCGATGCGATTGCGCATGGGGCGAGAGTTGTATGTGGCGGCAAGCGTCTTAACGGCAATTTTTTCGAGCCGACAGTACTGGCTGATGTAAGCGAACGAATGCGTGTCGCGCGCGAAGAAACTTTTGGCCCAGTGGCACCGTTGATTGCATTTACCAGTGACGAGGAAGTCATTCGCATGGCCAATGACACTGAATATGGCCTCGCATCCTATTTTTACACGCAAAATGTTAATCGCTGTTGGAAAATGGCCGAGCGCTTGGAATATGGTATGGTCGGCATCAACACTGGACTGATTTCAACAGCAGAAGCACCGTTTGGCGGAATCAAGCAATCAGGTTTGGGGCGTGAAGGTTCACAGTATGGTCTCGACGAATATACTGAAATGAAATACCTGTGCGTGGGATTGCAATGACTCGATTTCATCACAACACCCTTTGAGTTATTCAATTAATTTTATGAACAAAGGCCTGTAATTAACTGAATCCATTGCAATTTTTTATTTTTTTTGGTTTAAAAATCCGTTTCCAGCTCCTATGGTTACTGAACTGCACACCGTGCGCTTTGATGCCACGCTGCTTATTACGCTTGCCGGTCCAGACACAAAGAACGCGCTGCATCCGGAAATGCTTGCGGCAGCCATCGAAATTATTTCCACCGCAGAACGCGATGCGACTGTACGCGCCATTGTGCTGAACGGAGCGGATGGTTGCTTCTGTACCGGCGCGGATTTGCGTCAGTTGCAGCAAAGTCGTGTACAGGATAAATCGATTCAAATTGCGGACAGCAACAGCTTGCAAAACTTTATTGAAACGATTAACAATTGTGCCAAGCCGGTGATTGCGGCGATTGAAGGTGTAGCGGCTGGTTCGGGCTTTTCATTGTCGCTGGCGTGCGACTTTATTGTGGCCGGCACATCTGCCAGATTCATGATGTCAGGTGTCGGTTTGGGACTGACGCCAGATGGCGGTGGTACTTGGTTTTTGACACAAGCGCTTCCACGCCAGATCGTTGCCGAGATATTGCTGACAGGCCAGCCGATAACCGCTGTCAGACTGCATCAGCTGGGGATCGTCAACCGTTTGGTCGCTGACGGTCATGCGCAAGAGGAAGCAGTGGTACTGGCGGATGAATTGGTGAGATTGCCCGCGAATGTATTGGCAAGTATTAAATTAATGCTTCAGGAAGCGCACGGTCATTTGCTGGGACAACAGATGAGAAACGAGAGCCATCGCTTTATCGAAAATCTGCAACACCGCAATGCGCAGGAGGGTATTGACGCTTTTTTATCCAAACACAGACCAAACTTCAAATAGAGGCATTGCCGTTCAATTATCCAACCTGTTAAGGCAACCCGCATGTCGAGTCCGATCAAAATACAGCGTGATGGCTTCATCGCCACTGTTATTCTCAACCGACCAGAACGGTTGAATGACATAACCAAGTCGATGTGGCAGCAACTGACGAATGAAATTGAAGCCTTGTCATTCGACGATTCGTTACGCTGCATCATTATTCGCGGCGCTGGAGAAAAAGCTTTTTCGCCTGGCTGCGACATTTTAGAATTTGCCAGCGAACGTTCTAACAAACAACAGGCGATTGAATACGGTTTGCTAATGCATACCGCCGCCGCAACGCTTGCTTCCTGCCCGGTGCCTGTCGTAGCGCAGATTCACGGTATCTGCATTGGTGGCGGATTGGAAATCGCATCGCTGTGCGACATCCGTATCTGCGGGGAGTCCAGTCGCTTTGGCGTACCCATCAACCATCTTGGATTGGTGATGGCTTATCCGGAACTGACGCCGATCGTGCGCTTGACTGGACCGGATGTGGCGCTCGAAATTTTATTGGAGGGCCGCATTTTTGGTGCACAAGAGGCAAAAGAAAAGGGACTGGTAACTCGGATCGTACCGGACGAACAGGTGGCAGCAGAAGCGCAGGAAGCGGCAAAACGTATTGTCGATGGCGCACCGCTAGCTGCGCGCTGGCACAAGAAATCCCTCCGTCGTTTGGCAGATTCTGCAGCCATTACTTCGGAGGAATATCTGGAATGTTTCGATTGTTTTGATACTGATGACTACCACACCGGCTATTCCTGTTTTCTGGCGAAGACAAAA
>JAYFNP010000064.1:0-6350 GCA_034933385.1 Burkholderiaceae bacterium
ACGCATTCTTTGGCGCGCCGGTCGGCTTACTCTTTACCATCGACCGCAAACTGCCGGCGGCCAGTTTCATCGAATATGGCGCATTCCTGCAAAACATCATGATTTCCGCGCGCGGGCACGGCCTGGATACCTGCCTGCAAACCGGCTGGAGCGATTATCATCGTGTGATCGCGCGCGAATTGCCGCTGGCAGCGAACGAGATGCTGATTGCCGGCATGGCCCTCGGCTACGCCGCGTCTGAAGATCCGGTCAACCAGTTGCATACCGAACGGTCTGCATTATCCGAATTCGCGACTTTCATTCAGGATTGAACCCATCGCCGGGTCACTTCGGAAAGGCCTGAGGACCGTGGTGAGCCGCAAGCCCAGCGGCATGGCGCTAGGAGGGCGACGATTCGACTTCGGCGCCAAGCCACTCGCGGGCCTCGTCAATCTCGGCAAAGACCCGTATCTGGTAGGTGTCCATCCCCAGGCTCGCATAGCGGTCAACCAATCCGCCGATCTGCGGGTGGTGGGTGACCACGACGATGTTTAACGTCTCGTTGAGCATCTTGGCCAGCGAATCGGCCGTGGCCATGGCTTGAAGATGCGCGAGTGAAACGACCACATCCTCGCTCTCGCGCAGGTCGAGCAACAGGTAGCGGATCTCCTGAAAACGATGATCGTCCTGGCATTCCCGCCGCAACTTGACGATTTCCTGCTCGGCGATGTGGCCATACAGGCGCACGTAAGCCCCGTGTTCTTCCCAAATCGTCTGATATGGCATCGACGCCCCCTTCCTTCAGTTCTCGCACACAGGCGGCCTATGTCAGCCACATGGCACTACTTGCGAAAAGCAATCCGCAATGGGATGTGATGTCAACGCAACTGGGGAAAGAGGCGGCAAGATCCGCAGCATCAACTCGGATGGCCGCCAGGCGAATGGAAAGGTCAACCAATGCGCATTGCCTGGGTCGATCCGGTCAACAACCGTTCAATGCCAGCAGCTCACTATTGCGCGCCTTGACCTGGTTGTACAACGCCGCATTGTTTTGCAATTGCGTCTCGCGGGCGGGGATGATTTCTGCCAGCTTGGCACTCCACTCCTTGCTGCGCGTGGCAAAACAGCGCTCGATCAGATCGAGCATGATCGACACGCTGACTGAGGCTCCCGGGGAAGCGCCAAGCAGCGCAGCGATCGAACCGTCGCTGGCAGCGACCACCTCGGTACCGAATTGCAGGATGCCGCCTTTCTTCGCATCCTTCTTGATGATTTGCACTCGCTGGCCGGCAATTTCCAGGCGCCAGTCGGCCGGATTCAGTTCCGGATAGAAAGCGCGCAGCGAATCCAGGCGTTTGGCATGCGACTGCACGACTTCCTTGATCAGGTAGCGGGTCAGATCCATGTTGTCACGCGCGACCGCGAGCATCGGCCAGAGATTGCCGGGGCGCACCGACAGCGGCAAATCGAAAAAAGAACCGTACTTGAGGAATTTGGTAGTAAAGCCGGCGTACGGCCCGAACAGCAACGACCTCTTGCCATTCACGACGCGATTGTCCAAGTGCGGCACGGACATCGGCGGCGCACCGACTGCGGCGCGGCTATAAACCTTGGCCCCATGCTGCTGAATCACGGCTGGATTATCGCAACGCAACCACTGGCCGCTGACCGGAAAACCGCCGAAACCCTTGCCCTCGGGGATGCCTGACATTTGCAGCAACGGCAGAGCACCGCCACCAGCACCGAGAAACACGAAACGCGTTTGCACCTTGCGACTGGCACCGGTCTTGCTGTCCTTGATGGTCACCAGCCAACCTTCAGCGTTGCGATCGAGACCGACGACCTTTTGGTTGAAAGCGACCGTGGCACCGTCTTGTTGTGCGAAATAGGTCAGCAACTGTGCAGTCAGTTGTCCGAAATCGACGTCCGTGCCCCATTCGGCGCGGGTGGCGGCAATGCGCTCGCGGCTGTCCCTGCCCTGCATCATCAGCGGCATCCATTCGGACAAAGTGGCGTGATCTTCGGAATATGCCATCCCGGCGTAAGCATGATGCTGGCGCAGCGCTTCGTAGCGCGTGCGCAAGAAATTGATATCTTTATCTCCGCTGACGAAACTCATATGCGGAGTCGGGTTGATGAACTGCCGCGGCGAACCGAACGTTCCCTTGGCAACCAGATAAGACCAGAACTGTTTGGAGACTTCGAACTGACTGTTGATTTGAACGGCCCGCTGGATGCCTATCGTGCCGTCAGGCGCTTGCGGGGTGTAGTTCAATTCGCACAGTCCGGCGTGGCCGGTGCCGGCATTGTTCCATGGGTCTGAGCTTTCCATGGCACCAGACGCCTGCTGCTCTACCACTTCCAATCTGAGGCTGGAATCCAGTTCCTTCAGAAGGGTCGCCAACGTGGCACCCATGATGCCTGCGCCAACCAGCAGGGCGTCCATTGTTTCGATATTTCTCGACATTGATGCTTCTCCGCAATATTCAGGGTGTATCGATAGCAGACGCGGTCAGAGCCGAGCCATAGAGTATCCCGAGTGCAGACGCATCGGAGAAAAAAAAATCGATAACGCAGCATTTTGACGCGAATCCTTGTTGATTTCCACCGAAATTTAACCTGGCCACAGAACATTTTTCCGGCGAAACCAACATTTATCCGACAAAAAATAGCGGACGATCTGATTTTTCGTGGAATGGTCAAACCTGTGGATATGTGTGAAACGCAACAGCGTTGCCAGAGGTTCTTGAACGATTGCTTTAAGTCTCAAAATGCCATGAAAACAACATTTTGGCGAGCCTCTTGCTGCGGCCTTATTCAAACAGGCCAGCCATTGAGCCACGCACAAAAAACGGGAACAACGGCAACAGTTTGATTATTACAACAATATTGGCGCGCTCAGCTCTTCGGAGTCCATGGCACAACCACGTTGGCCATCGGCTTTAAATGACGGGAAACCTTGTAATTTGTTGTTTTGAATGAGTTAATTTTTGGTTTCTTGCAAACGTGACCGCCAATAAAGGCCATAAAACTACCCCAAACAGCGAAAAACATACAGATCCTCAAGCCGATCTCGGATTAGTCTTCGTCCAATAATCCGCCGGGAGAACGAACGACGATACCTCTCCCAAAACCCCTGAGCCATGCGCGTAATTCCAGTGTATCTGCCACGGTAGCGCGTAACCTAACCCAGCCTTCATTGCCCACAATATCTTCAATAACCTGATCCTCTGATAAGCGCGATTCATGCAATGAAGTTGCGGCTTTTCTTTCAAGGTCAACCACCAGTTTTATCGGTGGGCCAATGCGGTAACCTAATTCACCATTTGAAATGTAACGATCCAGATCAAAACCATCGACCTCAACGGCAGTCTTATCTAAGATTTCTACCGACTCCATTCGATGTAACAGTAGCAGTAACGGGGTACTATATTTGCCGATAGTTCCAACAAGATAGGCAAGATCCCCGCGCAAAACAATGGCAAGCGGATTAATTTCATGCAGCCTTGCTTCAGAAGCATCTCTCGCACGGTATCTGATGCGAAGCATGCGATTTTCGAGCAGTGCCTGATACACATTCTGCTGAACGAAGGGGCGCATTTCTGGGGTTATGAACAAAGGCCCTTTGGGGAGAATCCTGATTTTATTTGGCCATTCGTTCAATGGGCTGCCCGATTCAGCCAAAACACATCGTGACGTTCTGAACCAGGGTTCAAGTACCCCAAGTGTCGATGACGGAAGCATCTCTTTCAGATTATTTTCCACCATACAAAAGACAAGAGCTGCCTGAGGGTCCAATCCGGGAATATCCAGTACAGCTGCATCCTTGCTCCACCACCAGCCTTGAGGTTTTGATTCATCAGCTTCAAGCGGGAGCACCAAGGAAAGGTCGTTCAGATCTCGCTGGATGGTGCGGAGCGAAATACTAAAACCTTGTGCCTCCAGTTTTTCTCGCAGGCTAACTGAATCAATTCGACGCGGGTGACGCGGAATGAATCGAAGCATGGTGAGTTGACGTAATAGTGTTGTCATAACGGCCGCGGAAAGGATTTTGAATACATCATACAAGATCAAGCGACATAATCTGTCGTTTGTTGGGCACATAATAGATATCCATGCATCTGGATAGATATGAAAGCCTCGACATGAAATTTGAAATTGCCTATACCCAGCATTCAGGCAAACAGCACCATGAACAGCAAGACGCAATGTTCAACGGCGCCAAAGTGATCCAATCTCAAGATTTGCCAACAACGCATTTCACCTTGGACGTGAAATCTTCGATGTTTGCCGTGGCCGATGGTGTTGCTGTAAGTCCAGTTCCAGACGCGGCCAGCAGGTTTGTCATGCAGTCATTGTCAAAAGACTTCTCGAAGATCATTTCCGCAGATATCAAAGCGCAAATCGGTCCGGGCCTTGTGCGGAAAGTGCATGGGAAGTTATGCGACCGTTATGCTAAGGGAAAAACCAAAGGGAGCTCAGCCACACTGGCGATGGTTCAGTGCACAGGAGACATGATTGTTGCGCTCAATGTAGGTGACAGCCGTGTTTACCGCATCAACTGCCATGACGAGTGGCAGCAACTAAGCATGGACCATACAGTCGGGCGCGACATGATTGACGAGGGCGAGCTGACTGAGTTGGGCGTCGAGGGCGCCGAATTTGATGATGAAGTAGCCATGTATAGCGGCTTGGCACATTGCTTGATTGCCGATCATGAAGAAGACGGATTTCCCGTCCATCACGTTACCGCGTCACTCAATCAAGAAGATCGGCTATTACTGTGTACTGATGGTGTGCACGATGTTTTAGGTGACGCAAGATTGCAGTGTCTTTACGACGCTAAAAAACAAGTCGATGAACAAGTCAACATCTGGCGCGAGGCAATATTGGACATTGGCGCACCGGACAATTTTTCACTGATTCTTGTCGAACGCATTTCTTGATGCACTCAAGAACGAGAAAAAATTTAAATTATCAAAACACGAAATTATTAAGGGGCGCCACAGCGTGAGAAAAATCATGTGGCGTCTCGAACCAACATTTTCTGACGGCTCGTTGAATATTTTGTTGAGCCGAGAATATAATTTGCGAAGGGGGAGCAATGCGAATCCGCATTCATAGAGGAGCAAAAGAAATTGGCGGGACCTGCATAGAAATCGCCTGCGATGGTTCGCGCCTTGCGCTGGATTTCGGGTTGCCTTTGGATGGCGATGCGGACGATGCAGCGCTGGTGCCCCAGATTTCGGGCGATGGTCTAAAAGCCATACTGCTTTCCCACCCGCATATTGATCATTATGGCTTGCTGCATCACTTGCCGGAGGGAATTCCCGTTGTCATGGGTGATGCTGCACGGCGCATCATAAATGCGGCCGTTCCCTTTACAGGTCAGGCACTACCACGGATTAATGGCCCAACTTTTGTGAATGCCCAACCGCTGGAGATTGGTCCTTTTCGCGTTACACCGTATTTGACAGATCACTCTGCATACGATGCCTACTCTATCTTGGTTGAAGCCAAAGGTAAGAAGCTGCTCTATAGTGGCGATTTCCGCGTACACGGGCGTAAGGCCAAATTGGTCGAGCTCATGATGGCTCATCCACCGAAAGACATCGACGTACTGCTGATGGAGGGGTCTTCGCTGTCCCGTCTCGGCAAGGATGGTGTGTTTCCCCAAGAGCGCGAGCTTGAAAATGAATTGTTTGCCAAATTTCAAGCTACCCAGGGCTTGTGCATGATGCATACCTCTGCACAGAACATCGACCGGGTCGTGACGTTGTATCGCGCGTGCAAGCGAGCTAACAGAACTATGGTGATTGACCTCTATGCTGCAGCCATATTCGAGGCGACTGGAAACAAACATATACCCCAGTCATCTTGGCCTGGCGTTGCACTTTATGTACCTGCATCACAGCAACGGCTGATTAAGCGAAACAGCTGGTTCGATCTTATGAAGCGACATTCCACCTGCCGGATATATGCAAACCAACTGGCTGAACTGGCATCAAAAAGCGTCCTGCTATTTCGTCCGTTAATGATGGCTGATCTTGAAAAGGGAAAAGCCCTAAGTGGCGCAAGCTTCATCTATTCACAGTGGCAGGGATATCTGGAAAAGGGAACGTACGTCGAGATGCAGGCATGGCTCGACAGGCACAACATTGATATCACGCATATCCCAATGGCTGTTGCCAGATGCGTCTTGCCGGTGCCGGGCCCGCCAATGAACACGATGGGCTGCTGCCGGTTTCAAGGACACTTTGTTAAAGTTGTCATTGAAACGGGAGGTAGTTTATGGAGACGAGAAGGCGATTCAGTAGGGAATTCAAGGTTGAGGCGGTCAAGCTGATTAAGGAGCGAGGTGTTGGCGTAGC
>JAYFNP010000065.1:0-2466 GCA_034933385.1 Burkholderiaceae bacterium
GAAGCACATACCAGAATGCCATCGGCTATCATCATGCATTCCTGCACAACCAGTCGTGCAACTCGGTTACATCATTGGCTGAAAAAACCGGATTGCACTCGCGCAGCATCTGTTCAGGATGCGCACCATAATGTACGGCAATCGCGCTGGCACCGGCATTATTTGCCATTTGCAGATCATGGGTAGTATCGCCAATCATTACCGTACGTCGAAGATCATGCCCCAATTGATCAGTCAATTCCTGTAGCATCGCCGGATGAGGCTTTGAGAAGGTCTCGTCTGCACAGCGAGTTGCGTCAAACAACGGCGCCAGTCCCGATTCGTTCAGCGCCCGGTTCAATCCCATCCTGCTTTTTCCGGTTGCGACTGCCAATGACTAACCCATCTGCGACAGGTCGTCCAGCATTTCGCGCACACCATCGAACAACGTCAAGCCATGGTCACGGCTCAGATAATGAGCACGATAACGTTCGATCATTCGCGGATAGTATTGCGGTTCCAGATCCGGCATGGCCGCTTTTAGCGCTTCCGGCAAGCCCAACCCAATGACGTAGGCTGCAGCATGGCTGTCCGGCATAGGCAAACCCAGGTCAAGTGCTGCCGCCTGGATCGATTTCACAATAGCTGCCGTGCTGTCCATCAACGTGCCATCCCAATCAAACACAATCAGGTCAAATTGCTTTTTTGCCATATATCAGGGCAATGCGCTGCCCGCTCCTTGCTAAATCATTCATCATTTGTCTTGGATCGTTTCGGCAGACGCATCCAACCCATCCAGAAAATGCGTGCATTCCGCAGCCAGCGGCGAATTGATCGTCATTGTTTCGCCAGTTTCCGGATGCATGAATGTGATCTTATATGCATGCAGAAACATCCGCTTCAGCCGATTTCCCTGCGCATCGATCTTTTGCAACTGCCGGTTCAGCGCAAAATCACCATATTTGTCGTCGCCAGCAATCACGAAACCACTGGAAGCCAGATGCACCCGAATCTGATGGGTACGCCCGGTTTTCAATTCCGCTTCCAGCAGAGTGTACTCATCATATTGACGCAAGCGATTGAAAATCGTATGTGATGCCATGCCGCCCTCTTGTACCCGCACACGTTTTTCGCCTTCCGATGTCGAGTATTTGTAGAGCGGCAATTTCACATGCTGACGCGCATTCTTCCAGTCACCATGCACCAGCGTGAGATAGCGCTTGTCTACCGTGCCGCTGCGGATCTGTTCATGCAAATGTTTCAGCGCAGAGCGCTTTTTCGCGACCAGCAGAATACCGGAAGTTTCGCGATCGAGCCGGTGCACCAATTCAAGGAATTTTGCGTCAGGGCGCTTTGCCCGCAATTGTTCGATTACGCCATAACTGACACCCGAACCGCCATGCACCGCCGTTCCGGCCGGTTTGTCGATAATCAGCAAATAATCGTCCTCATACAGAATCGGAAAATCGGCGGCAGGCGTGACAGGCGCCGTCTTCTCTGCCATACGTAACGGTGGAATGCGCACAATATCATCGGATTCCAACCGATAAGTTTGATCGACCCGCCCCTTGTTGACGCGAACTTCACCAGACCGCAAGATGCGGTAAATGTGGCTTTTGGGCACACCTTTGCAAATTCGCAACAAAAAATTGTCGATGCGCTGACCGGCATCTTCGCCGGAAATAGTCACGTTTTTTACCTCTGGTGGAACCCGACCCGGACGTGATGAAACCTGCGCCTGATCAATTTTCCCTGATTTTCTCTCTAAGTCCTTCATTTTGAATATATAATTACCGGACTGCCAGTATAAATCATGTTCTGGCGTGACGGGTTACAATATTATTACCGTTCACGGGGCAATTCATCGGCCTCGCCGTTTGCAAATTCGATGGAAAAATGTGTATGCACCGTCTTCGTGCCAGTCAGGGTTGCGCCGTTGTTGCAATCGGGCCGGGCACAAGGATGTTGGACAAGACTGTTGGATTATAAGGATAAATCTGGTGAGCACTGCGTAAGAACGTATGCTTGCTGGTTGATGTGATTGATTTCTGGTTGCCGTTATATATGGATCCTGTTTATCCGAAGCGATAAACCTGCCTGTTGCCTATGAATATGTTCTTCATTTTTGAATTATTCAAACTGCTTGATGCAGGCACACCATGTTATGGTCGCCAACCCATTCCCATCCGTGCCCATTTGCCGCAACGCACTCGTGTGCCGTTGCGCCGCATTCTATGGCAATTCCCCCTCCCCCAGATACTTCGTCCGCGCATACGTTTGTTTACTCTTGCTGCTTCTGCCAATAGCCGATAGCAGCATGAATGCTGGCCTGCGGGCCTCGGAGTGTCATAAAAATGAAACGCATGTTGTTTAATGCAACGCAACAGGAAGAACTGCGCGTTGCAAGTGTCGATGGCCAGAAACTGATCGACATCGATATTGAAGCCGCTGGACGCGAACAGCACAAGTCCAACATCTACAAGGCTG
>JAYFNP010000066.1:0-3764 GCA_034933385.1 Burkholderiaceae bacterium
GCGAAGGATTGCATGCGGCGCAGGAAAGCGCCAAATACGAAGCGATGACCGAAAAGCAGGTCAGCAAGGAAATCAAGCGGCTGGAAAAGGCGATGCACGAACATGCGCAAAATCTGGAATTCGAACAGGCGGCGCAGGCGCGCGACGAACTCAGGCGGCTCAAGGAAATGCTGTTCGGCGCAGCATTGCCGGACAGTGTAGTTGCGCTATGGAAAAAATGAGCAGCTAGAAAAAATAATAACGTTCATAGCTATATTTCTAACAGTTTTTTCATTACGAGACAGGCAACTCCAATAACATGGAGTCATGTCCATGTCAGTTATTCCGCGACGGTTGCCGAAGCTGTTGAATCGCCGCGCCGTGGCGATTCAATGCATGGTAGGCGAGCCGTTGACGTCGGTCGGGGTTGTCAGTTTCATTGCGGCCAATGCCAGATCACAGCCGGTGTTGCCGGCGGCTGAACCTTTTTCATACCACTCCCACGCCTTGCTTTGATCGTGTTCGACGCCCGTGCCATCGCGGTACAGATTGCCGAGCCACTGGTAAGCCGGCAGGTATTCCTTCGCGATCGCATCATGCAGCAATTGCAGACCGCGTGGAACATCAGTTTTGCCGTGACTGCCGGAAACCAGATAATGTCCAAGGATGGCCATGCTGCGTTCGTCGCCGCGCGCAGCGACTTTTGACAGCCATTCGTGCCCCAGTTCCAGATTCTGCGGCACCTGTTTGCCGAGGAAATACGCGTCAGACAAGTGGTTGCCGGCGTTGTTGTAGCCTTCATTGAACGATTCCTCCAGCATGCGGATACCGCGTTCCGGGTCTGCTTCGCAGCCGTCGCCGTTCAGCAGCATCAGGCCGACTGACGCTTTGGCGACAAACACACCGCCTGCCGCGCCAACCGACAACAGCCGGAACGCTTCTTCCTTGTTCGGCGGGATGTCGCCGAAGCCGTACAGGTAAATCCAGCCCAGGTTGCAGTGCGAACGCAGGTCGCCGGCGGCGATGCCGCGTCGGTACCAGCTTTCCGCCTCGCGCATGTTCTGCTCCAGTCCGATGCCGTGCACATACAGCTTGCCCATGTGGAACATCGCGGTCGGGTTGCCCGCTTCTGCCAGCGTGCGGATGCGTTCGGCCGCGCGCGCATAGCCGGTCGGCAATTGAGTGCCGTTTTCCATCACTTTCAACCGCGCTTGTACTTCGTCGCGGTGTTGCGATTTTTGCGGACGGTGGATCAGGTAGCAGACGAAATCGCCGCGCGCCGTGCTGTCCTTGATTTCCGACCAAACGATGTCATCGATCTCGCGGTCGTCGAAGGTCGAGGGCCATACTGCTTCGTTGAACATGTCCATGATGTCGTTCCGTTATGGATATGGCTCAAGTATAGCCCGGCGCCAGTTGGCCTGTTGGTCGGGCGCGTTACAATCGAGGTTTTGACCGGTTTGCGTCATGAATCCTTTCATCCCGTCAACGATTTCCGAGGCGCTGGCGTTAGCGCATCCGTCCTGGCATGCTGCGTTGCGCGCCGGACTGGATGCGGTTGCGCAGGCCGATCCGGCGTATTTGCCGGCGCTGGCCGAGGATGATTTTTTGCCGCACGGCGGGCGTTTATTT
Source organism: Burkholderiaceae bacterium (assembly GCA_034933385.1). Taxonomy (GTDB): domain Bacteria; phylum Pseudomonadota; class Gammaproteobacteria; order Burkholderiales; family Burkholderiaceae_D; genus QZKY01. The sequence goes on from JAYFNP010000066.1 coordinate 1,612, forward strand.
GCCGCGTTTTCCCAGCCGCTGGATGCCGTGCGCTTCGTGCTGGTCGGTGAGGGGCCCTACCCGCGCGCCGAAAGTGCAACGGGCTACTGCTTCATGGATGGTGCGGTTGGCGAACTGTGGTCGGAATCGGGCTTGTCGAAAAAGGTCAACCGCGCGACCTCGTTGCGCAACTTCATGAAGATGCTGCTGGTCGCAGATGGACGGCTGTCGCTGGCGCAAACCGGCGGCAGTGCGCTGGCGCCAATAGCTGTCGAAGCGCGTTCGTCCGGTTCGGAACTGATCGGATCACTGGCCGATTTGCAGCATAATTTGCACCAGCACGGGTTTTTGTTGCTGAACGCGACCTTGGCCTATCGTGCGCAGGTGCCGCCGGCGAAAGAAGCGCGAGCCTGGTGGCCGTTTGTCGAGGTGGTGTTGCAGGCATTGGCCCAGCCTTCGGCCGCGTTGCCGACGCTGGTGCTGTGGGGGAAGATTGCCGAGCGGTTGGCGACGATGCAGGTGGCGCAGCGTTTTCCGCAAGCGGTATCCGAACATCCGTACAACCTGTCGTTCATCGGCAACGAGGGGATGCAGGCACTTTTCCGGCCATTGGTGCTGCTTCAGCGGCGAAAATAATACTGGCGGCAGTATTTTAAAACGGCCAGGAAAGACGTGGCCAAACTGGGTATTTTCATCATATACCCCTTGATTTTTTAATGGGTCAAGGCGTGGCGCCGGTTTCCTCGGACGCAAACACGCGATTCTTGCCGGCGCGTTTTGCCTGATACATTGCCCGGTCGGCACGGTTGATCACGGCGTCCGGTTCTTCATTTGGCTGGCGCATCGCCACGCCGGCGCTGAAAGTGATCAGGATATGCTCGTTCTTGTACATGAAAAAATGTCGGGTCAGCGCGCGTTGCACGCGGATCATGGTGTTGACCGCATCGTCGATCTGGGTTTCTGGCAGCAGGATCAGGAATTCTTCGCCACCAAAACGGGCAATCACGTCGGTCGGCCGCAGGGTTTCCTTGACTACGCGTACCAGATGAATCAGCGCCTGATCGCCGGCGAAGTGGCCATAGGTGTCGTTCAGTGCCTTGAAATTGTCCAGATCGAGCAGCGCAGCGCACAGTGGCAGGCTGCGGCGGTCGGCGCGCGCTACTTCGCGTTCGAAAGCATCTTCCATCCCGCGGCGGTTCAGGCTGCCGGTCAGCGCATCTTCGCGCACCAGTTCGCTCATCTGTTCCAGCTTGGTTTCCAAATCGTGGATGCGGTTTTCCGCTTCTTCGGCATCCCGCTGCGCCGCCAGCATCTGGTCGCGTGAACTGCGGACTTCGGTCTGGATCTGCTGGGTGTCGCGCAAAATCTCGTCCATCACGTTGTTCAGTTCGCCGATGTTTGTGGCCTCGCTGATCTTGCGCGAAAAGCCTTCCATCCTGGTGTGGTAATGGCCGGTGCTGGCTGCCATGTCGCTGAGCCGGTCGATGAACGTCATCATCATGGTTTTCAGCGTGTTTCTCGCTTCGGCCAGGCTGTGTTTGAGCAGTCCCTGCTTGTACAGCACCTCCTTCAGACTGACTGCTGCGTCCTCCAGCATGCGGTGGTTGAGCGGTCCGGAGATGATGGTTTGCACCATTGTGATCTGGCCGCGTAGCCAGCTGTCATCTTCGAGCAGTTCGCCAATGTTATCCAGCAGCAGCTTGAATAGCCGCAGCAGCATTTCCTGCTGTTCAGCCGTGCTGCCGGTCTTCATTTCTATTTTGTAGCACAGGTGTTTCAGGCGCGAACCTGCCACCTCGAAATCGTCGCCGGTTTGCGCTGTCTTCAGCAGATTGCCGAGTGCTTCGGCGTCGGCCGCCAAATCCGGCACATCCTGCAGCAGCGATGCGACAGCGAAACTCAGCGTGCTTACCAGCAGTTCGCGCAGGCTTGCCAATTGCTCGCTTTCGCTTTGAATCGGCGCCAGCGGAATGTTGTTGGTGACGGCATCGCTGGCCGGCGCTTTCAGGTATTTGTCGAACAGCAGCGACAGCGCCTTGCCGTAATCTTCCCAGTCGTTGGTTTTCGCGGCGCGATGAATGCGATACCCCAGATCAGCAATATCCCCCTTGGCCGTGGTCAGTTTTCTGGCAAAACTGTTGAGCACGGTCAGTGTTTCCGGGTCGATTTCCGGT
>JAYFNP010000067.1:0-3952 GCA_034933385.1 Burkholderiaceae bacterium
CATTTACGAAGTGCATCTTGGCTCGTGGCGCTTGCCGTCCGAACAGGGCAAGCGCTGGTTCAATTACCGCGAACTGGCGCACCAGCTGATTCCCTATGCCAAGGAACTGGGGTTTACCCATCTCGAACTGCTGCCGGTGCATGAGCATCCGCTGGACAATTCCTGGGGCTACCAGCCGGTCGGATTATATGCGCCGACCTCGCGTTTCGGCACGCCGGACGATTTCCGCTATTTCGTCGAAAGCGCACACGCCAATGGCCTGGGTGTGATCCTCGACTGGGTGCCAGGTCATTTCCCGATCGATGCACATGGGCTGGAACATTTCGACGGCACGCCGCTGTACGAGCATGCCGATTCGCGCGAAGGCTTCCACAAGGAATGGAACGTGCTGGTGTACAACTACGGCGGGCGCGAAGTGAAGAATTTTCTGGTCGGTAATGCGCTGTACTGGATCGAGCGTTTTGGCGTCGATGGCTTGCGGGTCGATGCGGTCGCCTCGATGCTGTATCGCGATTACAACCGCGAACCGGGCGAATGGATTCCGAACCAATATGGCGGCAATGAAAACCTCGAAGCGATTGCTTTTCTCAGACGCATGAACGAAGTCGTCGGCATCGAACGTCCGGAAGCAGTGACCATGGCGGAAGAATCGACCAGTTTCCCTGGTGTCACATGTCCCGCCTACGACGGTGGTCTCGGCTTCCACTACAAATGGAACCTCGGCTGGATGCACGATACGCTGGCTTACATGAAGGAAGATCCGGTCAACCGCAAGTACCACCACGACAAGATGCGTTTCGGCATCATGTATGCGACCAGCGAAAATTTTGTGCTGCCCTTGTCGCATGACGAAGTGGTGCATTGCAAAAGTTCGATTCTCGGGCGCATGCCCGGCGACGAATGGCAGCGTTTCGCCAACCTGCGCGCTTATTACGGCTTCATGTGGGGGCATCCCGGCAAGAAGCTGCTGTTCATGGGCAGCGAATTCGGTCAGTACCGCGAGTGGGATGCGAATGGCAGCCTCGACTGGCACTTGCTGGAATATCCGGTACATGCCGGTGTGCAGCGCCTGGTCCGCGACCTGAACCTGGTGTATCAAAGCCATCCGCCGCTGTACCGGCTCGATTTCGACTACAGCGGTTTCGAATGGCTGGTGCATGAAGACGTCGACAATTCGGTTTTTGCCTTCATGCGCAAAGACGAAAAAGGTGATTTCATCATCATCGTCAGCAATTTCACGCCAGTGCCTCGCCCCGATTATCGTATCGGTGTGCCGCAGGCGGGAACTTATGTCGAACTGATCAATACCGACGATGTCGTCTATGGTGGCAGCGGGGTGCGCAATGGTGAATTGCTTGCGCAACGGACAGCGCTGCACGGGCAGCCTTGCTCACTGACGTTAACGGTGCCGCCGCTGGGCACCGTGATGCTGGAACTGAAACCGCGCGTGACGCCGCAACCGCAATCGAACAAGAAATTGAAGGGATAGCATGTTCCAGCAAGCGGACACACTTCAACCGGGTGCAACCTATCCTCTCGGCGCGCACTGGGACGGACAAGGCGTGAATTTCGCACTGGTCGCGCCGAATGCGCACGCGGTGCTGCTGTGCCTGTTCGACGACAGTGGGAAAAACGAGGAACGTCGGTTGCGGCTGCCGGCGTGCGAAAACGGCATCTGGCACGGCTACCTGCCGGAGGCGGCGCCCGGGCTGGTGTATGCGTATCGGGTGTTCGGCACTTATGCGCCGAACCAGGGACATCGCTACAACCCGAACAAGGTGTTGCTTGATCCGTACGCGCGGCAGGTGGTCGGTCAATATCTCGGCCAGGACGAATTCCGCTGTGACAATCCGGCCGATACCGCGGCGATCGCATTGAAGGGACGGGTGACGCACGAGCCTTACGATTGGAGCGACGATGCACGACCGAAAATCGCACAGTCGGAAACCGTGATTTACGAACTGCACGTCAAGGGCTTCACCAAACTCAATTCGCTGGTGCCGGAAGCGTTGCGCGGCAGCTATGCCGCGCTGGCGCATCCGGCGGTGCTCGATTACCTGCAGCAGCTTGGCGTAACCACGCTCAACCTGTTGCCGGTACATTCTCGCGCCGACGAAGCGCGGCTGCACAAGATGGGGCTGTCGAATTACTGGGGCTACAGCAGCATTGGCTATTTCGCGCCGGAAGAGCGCTACTGGTCCGGCCGCGCCGGCACCACGCCGATATCGGAATTCCGCGACATGGTCAAGGCGCTGCATGGCCGTGGACTCGAAGTGGTGCTTGATGTGGTGTACAACCACACCGCCGAAAGCGATGAAGTCAATGGCCCGACGCTGAGTTTTCGCGGCATCGACAATTCGCTGTACTACCGGCTGCGGCCGGACAACAAGGCGCTCGGCGACGACATGACCGGCTGCGGTAATTCGCTGAATCTGGCCGAGCCGCGGGTGCTGCAACTGGTGATGGATTCGCTGCGCTACTGGGTCGAGGAAATGCATGTCGACGGCTTTCGCTTCGATCTGGCGACCGTGCTGGCACGCGATGCGCGCGGCTTTTCGCCGACCGCGCCATTCTTTTCCGCGATTGGCCAGGACCCGTTGCTGTCGCGGGTCAAGTTGATTGCCGAACCGTGGGATCTCGGCGCAGGCGGTTACCAGCTCGGCCAGTTTCCGGCCGGCTGGCTCGAATGGAACGACCGCTATCGCGACACGATGCGCGCCTTCTGGCTGCACCAGTGGCCGATGCTCGGCGATTTCGCACAGCGCTTCGCCGGTTCCAGCGACTATTTCCGGCACCATAACCGCAATCCGGCCTCCAGCATCAATTTCATTGCGGTGCACGACGGCTTCACGCTGGAAGACCTGGTCAGCTATAACCACAAGCACAACGAAGCCAACGGTGAAGACAATCGCGATGGTAACCATCACAACCATAGCTGGAATTGCGGCGTCGAAGGCGCGACCACCGCGCCCGAAGTGCGCCAGTTGCGCGGGCAGTTGAAGCGCGCCTTGCTGGCGACGCTGCTGTTTTCGCAAGGCACGCCGATGCTACAAGCCGGCGATGAAACCGGTCACAGCCAGCGTGGCAACAACAATGCCTATTGTCAGGACAGCCCATTGACCTGGATCGACTGGCACAGCGCCGATCAGGAATTGATCGCGTATGTGCGGCGGCTGATTGTGCTGCGTCGCCGTTATCCGGTGTTGCGCCATGTGCAATGGTTCACCGGCGAGGGACTGCCGTTCGGGTATGCCGACATTGTCTGGCTGTCGTCAGGCGGCGAGCCGGTGCAGGGGGCGGTGTGGCATACCAAGGGACAGGTTTGCCTCGGCATTTTGCTGCGCGGCAGCGAAACCGAAACGACCTGCCTGTTGCTGGTGAATGCATCCGCCGAGCCGGTGCACTTCAAGTTGCCGCCCGGAAGCTGGCGGGTATTGCTGGACAGTGCGAATCCAATGGCGCCGCTGCCGAAAATCAGCGAGGAAACGGTATTGTCGGCACGAACGGTGTGGCTGGCGGTGCCATTCGAATGGGATCAACAGGAAATCTGGGGCTGATCCAGACAAAAATCCCGCATTTAATCCGGAAAAACAGGCTTTTCTGGGGGTATAATACTAAAACTGTCGTTAACGCCACGTATTTTGCGGTAATTTGAAAATACTGGCGCCAGTATATTTTTCGGTCCAAACCGGCTTGACGGTGTGCCATCTCGAAGGGAATACGGCTTGGCACAGCGGCAAGGCACATGCTGCGCGCATTGGCGGTAAGTTGTTGCCTATTGGGTAGTTGCTTTTTGTCAATTCTGCTGCTGTCCAGGGCAATACAATGGTTTGCTGTGTCGGAGCGGTAACGTTCCGACAGTCATTGCCGGGATGACGACGTCCCGGCAGGAATTGATGACGGAGCCAGATTTGACCCTTCTCACCATTCTTACCCAAGCGTTTTCCGACCA
>JAYFNP010000068.1:0-5635 GCA_034933385.1 Burkholderiaceae bacterium
ACGCGATGGCAAGCTGTACGGCCGTGGTGCGGCTGACATGAAAACTTCGGTCGCAGCGATGACAGTGGCCGCCGAAGAATTTGTGGCCGCGCATCCCAGCCACAAGGGTTCGGTCGCACTCTTGATCACTAGTGACGAGGAAGGTGTTGCGACCGACGGCACGGTGCTGGTTTGTGAGCAGCTGAAAGCGCGTGGCGAGAAGCTGGATTACTGCATCGTCGGCGAGCCGACGTCGACTGCCAAACTGGGTGACATGGTGAAAAATGGCCGCCGCGGCTCGATGTCCGGCCGGCTGGTGGTCAAAGGCATTCAGGGACACATCGCCTATCCGCTATTGACGCGCAATCCGGTACACCAGGTCGCGCCGGCACTGGTCGATCTCGCGGCCGAAGTCTGGGATCGCGGCAATGAATATTACGACCCGACCTCGTGGCAGGTGTCGAACATCCATGCCGGCACCGGCGCATCGAACGTCGTACCGGGCGAAGCGGTGATCGACTTCAATTTCCGTTTTTCCACGGTGCATACGGTCGAGGCGTTGCAAAGTCGCGTCAAAGCGATTCTGGACAAGCATGGACTGGAATACACGCTCGACTGGAGCGTCAGCGGCTTGCCGTTCCTGACGCCGCGCGGCGATTTGTGCAATGCGCTGTCGGCGGCCATCAAGACGGAAACCGGGCTCGACACCGAACTGTCGACCTCGGGTGGCACGTCCGACGGGCGTTTCATCGCGCAAATCTGTCTGCAAGTGGTCGAGTTCGGCCCGTTGACCGGCAGCATCCACAAGATCGACGAGCACGTCGAACTGGCGCACATCGAGCCGCTGACAAGCATTTACCGCCGCACGCTCGAAAATCTGCTGCTGTAAGCAGCGCTGGACACCACAAATGATGGTAGTCTGTGCACCTTTCCTGCACGGCAGGAAGGACCTATCCGTTTTCACCGTCTTCAACCCATCTATGAGGCTTACATGACCACGCCTGCCGACGCTTTTTCTACCGTGCGCGACCTGCTGCGCTATGCGGTCACCCGTTTTCGCAGCGCCAACCTGTATTTTGGCCACGGCAGCGACAATGCCTACGACGAAGCGGCGTATCTGATCCTGCACACGCTGTCGCTGCCGCTGGATACGCTCGAACCGTTCCTCGATGCGCAATTGCTGACCGAGGAGATCGCCAATGTGCTGAACGTCATCGAACGGCGCACCGTCGAGCGCATCCCGGCCGCTTATCTGACCAACGAGGCCTGGCTCGGCGATTACCGTTTCTTTGTTGATGAGCGTGTGATCATCCCGCGCTCGTTCATCCATGAACTGATGCCAGAGCATTTTTCGCCCTGGATCAAGGATCCGGACGCAGTCGAAAACGTGCTGGATTTATGCACCGGTTCCGGTTGTCTGGCGATCATGCTGGCCGACAGCTTCCCGAACGCGCAAGTCGATGCAGTCGACCTTTCCGGCGACGCGCTCGACGTTGCCTGGGAAAACATCAACGATTACGGCATGCAGGAGCGGATCGCGGTCGTCGAATCTGACCTGTACACGCAATTGCTGCCGAAAAAATACGACTTGATCGTCTCCAACCCGCCGTATGTGAATGCGGAATCGATGGAAACGTTGCCGGAGGAATACCAGAAGGAACCGCAGAATGCGCTGGCCGGCGGTGCCGATGGCATGGATCTGGTGCGCAAGATTGTCGCCGATGCGGTTCACTGGTTGAAGCCGGATGGCGTGCTGGTGGTCGAAATCGGCAACGAATACGACAATGCGGTGGCGGCGTTCCCGAATCTGGAACTGACCTGGCTGTCGACTTCCGGTGGTGATGACCGCGTATTCCTGGTGACCGCGGAACAATTGCTGAATCGGCCGCGCGGCGACGACAAGTTCGGCGCCTGACGGCGTCCTTTCAGGCGGCGCGTGCTGCCCGAAAACGATTGCCGTAGCTATTTTTCACAAATTCACCCCTGTTTTTATACTGGCCAGTGTATTTATAAACTACCGCAGAATATCTGGCCTGACTAAATGTTTTTAATGTATACCCTTGAAATAATGAGAAGTTTTGGGTCGGGATCGAGGGTCGCGCAGCCATGATTCGCCTGCAGCAAGTTAGCCTGATGCGCGGCGTCAAGCCATTGTTCGAAGATGCCGACGTTACCCTCAACCCCGGTGAGAAAATCGGCCTGATCGGCCAGAATGGCAGCGGCAAGACCAGCCTGTTCGGGCTATTGCGCGGCGAACTGCACGCCGATCAGGGCGAAGTCGGTTATCCGTCGCAATGGCGCGTCGCTTATGTTGCGCAGGAAACCCCGGCGCTGGAGCGCACCGCGCTCGATTATGCGATCGACGGCGACGCTACGTTGCGTACGCTCGAAGCCGAACTGGCTGCACTCGAAGCACAGCCGAACAGCGCCAAGAACGGCCTGCGCATCGCCGAATTGCATGCCGCGCTGGCCGATGCCGATGCGTACACGGCGAAGTCGCGCGCCGAACAGCTGCTGACCGGCCTCGGTTTTACGCTCGACGAAATGGCGCAGCCGGTATCGCATTTTTCTGGCGGCTGGCGCATGCGGCTGAATCTGGCGCAGGCACTGATGTGCCCGTCCGACCTGCTGCTGCTGGACGAACCGACCAATCACCTTGATCTGGATGCGATCATCTGGCTCGAAGACTGGCTCAAACGCTATCCCGGCACCTTGCTGGTGATTTCCCACGATCGCGATTTTCTCGACGGCGTGGTCAATGTCATCGTCCATATCGACGACCGGAAACTGAAACGTTACGCCGGCAATTATTCCGCGTTCGAGCGCCAGCGCGCCGAGCAACTGGTGCTGGCGCAAGCGATGCTCGAAAAGCAAACCCGGCAGCGCGCCCATCTCGAATCGTTCATCAGCCGTTTCCGGGCCAAGGCAACCAAGGCGAAACAGGCGCAAAGCCGCATCAAGATGCTGGAAAAGATGGAAGAACTGGCGCCTTTGCGTGCGGCGGCCGAGTTTTCATTTGAATTCCGCGAGCCGGAGCGCGCGCCGAATCCGTTGCTATTGATGGAAAACGTCAATGCCGGCTACCCGATCATCAACGATCAGGGCGAGCAAACCGGTAGCACCACCATCGTCTCAGGCATCAATTTCTCGCTGCAACCCGGCCAGCGCATCGGCCTGTTGGGCGTGAACGGCGCGGGCAAATCGACGCTGGTCAAAACCATCGCCGGCGAACTGGCACCGTTGTCCGGCAAAATGACCGTCGGCAAAGGGCTGACCATCGGTTATTTTGCGCAGCACCAGGTCGAAATGCTGCGTCACGACGAATCGCCGCTGTGGCACTTGGCGAAACTCGCGCCGAATGTCCGCGAACAGGAATTGCGCAATTTTCTCGGCAGCTTCAACTTCCCCGGCACGATGGCGACCAGTTCGATTGCACCTTTTTCCGGCGGCGAAAAAGCACGGCTGGCGCTGGCAATGATCGTCTGGCAGCGCCCTAACCTGCTGCTGCTGGACGAACCAACCAACCACCTGGACCTGGAAACGCGCGAAGCGCTGACCGATGCGCTGGCGCAGTTTGACGGCACGCTGATCGTGGTCTCGCATGACCGCCACCTGTTGCGCGCGACCACCGACCAGTTTGTCATCGTTGCCAATGGCCATCTGCAGGAATTCGACGGCGACCTGGACGATTACCGCGACTGGCTGTACCAGACTAAAAAAATGGGGGCTGATCCCGAATTTTCCGCAGGAAAACCAAGCGCTGCCGCCGTTTCTCCCCCTCAGGCGGCCACTGCGCCTGACCGGCGCGAACAAAAACGGCTCGAAGCCGAACAGCGCCAGCGGTTGTCGGCACTCAAAAAACCGCTCGAAGCACGCATCAAGCGCCTGGAAGAACAGATTGCCAGACACAACGCCCAAAAAGCCGGGATCGACGCACAACTGGCAGAACAAGCGATTTACGAACAGGCCAACAAGGAAAAACTGAAAGCGCTGCTGACCGATCAGGCATACTGCACGAAAGAACTGGCGCAGCTCGAAGATGAATGGCTGGCCAAACAAAGCGAACTCGAAGCCATCGTCGGTTAACGCTGGCTGGCGTTACAATCCTGGCCTAGGAAATAAACCCATGGTAAAGCGATGACAAACAGCACAAACTCAAGATCATGGGCGTTGATCACGGGCGCATCCAGCGGTCTCGGCGTCGATTTCGCTCATGAATTGGCGGCGCAGGGATACAACCTGGTGCTGGTGGCGCGCCGGAAAGAGCGTCTGTTCGAGCTTGCGGCAGCGCTTGAAGCGCAGTACCCGGTCCGCACCCGAACCATTCCGATCGATCTGTGCCTGTCAGGCGCCAGTTCGGCGATCAAAACCGTGCTGCATACCGACGGCATCGAAATCGATGTGCTGATCAACAATGCCGGTTTCGGCATTTTCGGTGAATTCATCGAGCAGCCGGCTGACAGAACGCTGGCCATGCTGGAACTTAACGTCGTGGCGCTGACCGACCTGACACGCGTCTTTGCCGCCGACATGGTCAGGCGCGGACACGGGAAAATCCTGCTGGTCGCGTCGGTAGTCGCCTACCAGCCATCGCCGAACTACGCCGCCTACGCCGCTTCCAAAGCCTATGTGCTGAATTTCGGCGAAGCGCTGCACGAAGAACTGAAGCACCATGGCGTGACAGTAACGGTCTTGTCGCCCGGCGCGACCGCGACCGAATTTTTCGAGGTTTCAGGCCAGCCATCGTCGGCTGCCAAGCGTGCCTTCATGATGCCCAGCCGGCCGGTGGTGCAAATCGGTCTGGCGGCGATGCAACGCGGCCGTGCCTCGGTCGTCGCCGGTTGGAAAAACACGCTGATGGCTTGGGGAACGCGGCTGATTCCACGCAAATGGCAACGCCAGATTGCGCATCGGGTGCTGCGCAAGGAATAATTACAAAAACTGGTGCGGGAAATCCACCGCCTTGAGAATGGCGTTGGCCGTGTGGCGCGACATGCACATCCGCGGCACCGAAATGAAGGTGGCGTAGCGGCGCCAGATTTCATGCGTACTGTCGGGCGACTGCATCAGGAACTGGTAATCGGCCATTCGCAGACAGCCAATGACGCGGCCGAAATAATAACTGGTGGTTTCCTTCATTTTGGCCACTCCAGCACCGGCAGCGCCGGATGCTGGCCGCGCACGCAAAACGCCACCAGATCGCGCATCACGCGCTCGGTCTCGGCTTTCAGTTCATCCATCGTCGCCGCTTCGCAGATCAGGCCATTCAGGTTCTGACTGGTGGCGATATACACGCCTGCCTCTTCATCGTGCTGCACGTCAATTTTCACGATCAGCCGGCGGCCGAAGCGCGCCAGGATCGACCATAGCGGGTATTCAATCGGATACATGATTCTTTACGGAGCTGGGAAGGGATGACGGAAATTATAGCGCCGACCCTTGCCACAAACCATGAAATAGTGAAAAAACAGGGGGTATAAAGAAAAATATCGCTTTTAGGCAAAATATTTGCTGGCTGTATTAAAAATACACCTTGCAGTATTATTTGACGTCGCAACGGCTTTCGGATCGCGCCCAAGCGCCATCAACAGCCTGTACGGAAGGCTGTGCGCTTAGAGAATCTCCACCCGGTTGCGTCCGCCCTCTTTGGAACGAT
>JAYFNP010000069.1:0-2369 GCA_034933385.1 Burkholderiaceae bacterium
GACCACGACGATGAAAATGCTGACTGGACTGCTGCCACCGACCGAAGGCCAGTCGCGTCTGTTTGGCAAAACCATCGACGCCAGCAATCTCGAAACCCGCAAGCAGGTCGGCTACATGTCGCAATCATTTTCGCTGTACGGCGAACTGACGACCGCGCAAAACCTCGACCTGCATGCACGCCTGTTTCATCTTCCATCGAACAAGATTGCCGGACGCATTGACGAGCTGACCGAACGCTTCGGGCTAACGCCTTACCTTAACATGCCCGCCGCCAACCTGCCGCTCGGCATCCGGCAAAGACTGTCTCTTGCAGTGGCCGTGGTTCACGAGCCAAAGCTGCTGATCCTCGACGAACCGACCTCCGGTGTCGATCCGGTTGCGCGCGATCAATTCTGGGCGCTGTTGGTCGAACTGTCGCGCAAACAGGGTGTGACGATTTTCATCTCGACGCACTTCATGAACGAAGCTGAACGCTGCGACCGCATTTCGCTGATGCATGCCGGACAGGTGCTGGCCAGCGACACGCCTGAGGCGCTGAAAAAAACGAAGCAAGCTGCCACGCTGGAAGATGCGTTCATCGCCTACCTGGAAGACGTAGTCGGCAAAAGCGCGCCACCGGAAATGCAGGTCTCAGCCCCAGCCGTTGGAACCGAACAGCATTTTTCGCCGTTCAGCTTCAAGCGCCTGTTGGGCTACGCGTACCGGGAAACACTGGAATTGCGGCGCGATGCCATCAGGCTGGCGTTTGCGCTGCTTGGTTCGGTGCTGCTGATGTCGGTACTGGGTTACGGCGTTTCGATGGATGTGGAGGATCTGCGTTTCGCGGTGCTTGATCAAGATCATTCGCCTGAGTCGCGAGCGTATATTGAAAACATTGCCGGCTCACGCTATTTCCTGCAGCAAAAGCCGATTACCGATAGTACCGAGCTGGAACGTCGGATGCATTCCGGCGAGCTGACCGTCGCGCTTGAAATTCCGCCCAACTTCGGCCGCGACCTGCGCCGCAACAGTAATCCGGAAATCGCCGCCTGGGTTGATGGCGCGATGCCGTTCCGTGGTGAGACCACGCTTGGCTATGTACGCGGCATGCATCAGCTATATGTGCTCAACCTGATTACCGAAGCGACCGGCGCCACCCCGAAATTGATGCCGACCGATATTGCGCTGCGCTATCGCTACAACCAGGATTTTCGCAGCATTTACGCGATGGTACCGGGGGTGATTCCGCTACTTCTGGTGTTCATTCCGGCCATTCTGATGGCGCTCGGCGTAGTACGGGAAAAGGAACTCGGCTCGATCACCAATCTGTATGTCACGCCGGTCACGCGCCTGGAATTCCTGATCGGTAAGCAGTTGCCATACATTGCCGTAGCAATGTTCAGTTTTTTTTGTCTGTGCCTGCAGGCGATATGGATGTTTGGTGTGCCGATCAAGGGTAGCTTTATCGCACTGGTACTTGGAGCCTTGTTGTATGTCACCGCTACGACTGGTATCGGCCTGCTGATCTCGACATTTACCAAAACGCAAATCGCTGCACTGTTCGGCGCCGCCCTGCTGACAATGCTGCCATCGATCCAGTTTTCCGGCCTGACCACGCCGGTAGCTTCACTAGCAGGCGCAGCATACTGGATCGGTCAATTCTTTCCAGCAACCTATTTCCTTGTCATCAGCCGCGGCGTATTCACCAAGGCGCTTGGATTCTCCGACCTGATCTGGCAATTCGTTGCGCTGGCAGCATTCATTCCGGCGCTGACAATGCTTTCGTTGATCTTGCTGCCCAAGCAAGAAAAATGAGCACGAGAGATGACCTTATGAGAAACCACCGCCTGATCAACATCTACCGTCTCGGAGTCAAGGAATTGCGCAGCCTGTGGGCTGACAAGGTTTTGCTGATCCTGATCTGCTGGGCGTTCACCGGCGCGATTTACAGTGCATCGGTCGGTGTGTCGCAGGAATTGCGCAATGCGCCGGTGGCCGTGGTCGATGAAGACCAGTCGCAGTTGTCGAAACGCCTGATCAACGCCCTCACCCAACCGTATTTCAATACGCCCGATGTCATCCGCCTTGACCAGATGGACCCGGCGATGGATCGCGGCCGCTACTCGTTTGTCATCGTCATTCCGGTCAATTTCCAGCGCGATCTTCAAGCCGGACGACGGCCGACGATCCAGGTCAACATCGATGCCACCGTGATGAGCCAGTCGTTCATCGGCGCCGGCTACATCCAAAACATTTTCGCGGGTGAATTGAATGAATACCTGACCGGAAAACGCGATGCATCCGATTTGCCGATTCGCCTGGTATCCCGTGCCCGCTTCAATCCGAACCTGACTGGTTTCTGGTTTGGCGGCGTAATGGAAACCATCAG
>JAYFNP010000070.1:0-1938 GCA_034933385.1 Burkholderiaceae bacterium
ACCAGGTCTGTTTTCGATATCAATAACCGGTCAGCAAAACCGACTTGGCTCCGCGCCGGTTCATGCTCGTCCAGTTGCTGCATCGCATGCACGGCATCGATCACGGTCACGATGGCATCAACCATAAAGTGATCCGCCACGCCGTCATCAAGGAAAAAGGTTTGCGCCACCGGTCCCGGATCGGCCAGGCCGGTAGTTTCAATAACGACACGGTCAAACGCCAGTTCGCCTGCTTCCCGTTTTTGCGCCAGTGATGCCAGCGCCTCGACCAAGTCACCGCGCACGGTACAGCAAATGCAACCGTTGCTCATTTCGATAATCTGTTCGGCGCCACCGGCAACCAGCAGTTCGCTGTCGATGTTTTCTTCACCGAACTCGTTTTCGATCACGGCGATCCGGTAGCCGTGGTTTTCCTGCAATAGGCGGTTCAGCAAGGTGGTCTTCCCTGCACCGAGAAAACCGGTCAGGATGGTTGTTGGAATCAGTTCCATGTAAACACAATCAATAAGGTTAAGGATCAGCGGATGCAATCAGCGCATCGGCCTTTGATAGTCAATTCAATATCGTCGCTCTGGAAACCCTCGCCGAGCGTCAAGCTCAGATCATCCAGTATCTGTTGCAAGTTGGGATAATGCCCCGCAGTGTGACTGAGACAAAATACCTTGGCGCAGCTTACACATTCGAAGTGGCCGTGACGATGCGGCAGGCCAGTTTCGTGCGCCGGGTTCCCAGCTTCCATTTCAATGCCATAGCGCGACGCACGATCACCGCCGGTTATCCGGTGCGCCAGTCCATTGGCTATCAGACATTCGAGCGAACGATATAACGTCACCCGATCCATGTCAGGCAATGCAACCAGAAAATCTTGATGAGTCATCGCACTGGAGGCACGTGACAGTTCCGTCAACACCTTGACGCGCGCTGCCGTAACGCGCACGCCCGCAGCGCGCAGGCGCGACTCGGCACTTAGCGTCAACAAGCACGCATCCTCAACTGTGGGCGCACCTGCGTACCCATTGCCATCCGGCAGATCTCTGGAGGCTGAATGCCTTGTCGATTTCATTAGAATATTTGGGGGTATCAATCAAAATATCGGCGTTTTGCCGTAAAAAACCTTGCCGTTAAATAATACTACCGCCAGTATTATTTCTTTTTAGCTCGCGGATGGGCAGCATCATACACCTGCGCGAGGCGCTGGAAGTCAAGCGAGGTATATACCTGGGTCGAGGCTATCGACGAGTGCCCCAGCATTTCCTGCACCGCCCGCAAATCGCCCGAAGATTGCAACAGATGCGATGCAAACGAATGCCGCAACACATGCGGATGCACATCGGCCGGAATGCCGAGCGCCTGTGCATGTGCCTTCAGCCGCAACTGAACCGAGCGCGGCGAGATGCGCGTGCCACGCTGGCTGAGAAACAGCGCAAAGCCATCCGCCTCCGCCCCCGCTTTCTGCAGTTGCGGACGCACCTTCAGCCAAGCAGCGATCGCCTCCAGCGCATGCCGTCCGACCGGCACACTGCGCCGCTTGCTGCCTTTCCCGGTCACCGTCACCTCAGCAGCCTCGGCGTCCAGCCAGCCACGGGAAACATGGTTCGCCTGCTGAATATAACGGATATCAAGACCAGACAATTCGGACACCCGCAGCCCGCTGGAATAAAGCAGTTCAAACATCGCACGATTGCACAACAGGAAAGGATCGTTCACCGAGGCAGCCAATTCGGCTGGGGAACTGTCAGACACCAGCCGTACCGCATCGTCGGCCGACAGCGCCTTGGGCAACGCGCGTGCACGCTTCGGCGCGCGCACGCCATCAACTGGATTGGCCGCCATCGACTGCTGCTCGGATAGCCAGAGGAAAAAGCCGCGCCATGCCGACAGGGAGCGCGCAATCGAACGCGAACTGATTCCGCGAGAATGCAATTTCGCGGCGAACTG
>JAYFNP010000071.1:0-5270 GCA_034933385.1 Burkholderiaceae bacterium
CAGGCTGCGATCCTTGGTTTTAATGGTCCAGCCGTCACCCATTTCGCGGATTTCGCGGCGTCCGGCGTTGATCATCGGCTCGATCGTGAAAATCATGCCTGGTGCCAGTCTGGCCAGCGTACCGGGTTTACCGTAATGAAGTACTTGCGGCTCTTCGTGGAAGGCTTTGCCGATGCCGTGGCCGCAAAATTCTCGTACTACGCTGAAACCGGATTTTTCCGCATATTGTTGAATGGCATAACCGATGTCACCCAAGTGCGCACCGGGCTTGACTTTCGAAATGCCGATCCACATGGATTCATAGGTGACCTGATTCAGACGTCTGGCTTGTATCGACGGTTCGCCAACCAGGAACATGCGGCTGGTGTCGCCGAAGTAGCCATCCTTGATGACGGTGATGTCGATGTTCAGTGAATCGCCGCCTTTCAGGAATTTTCCGCCGGGGATGCCGTGACAGACCACGTCGTTGATCGAAATGCAGGTGGCATTCGGATAGGGCTTGTAGCCGGGCGGGCAATAATTCAGCGGTGCCGGGATGGTTCCCTGTACGTTTACCATGTATTCGTGGCACAGCCGATCCAGTTCGCCGGTTGTGATGCCGGGTTTGACGTAAGGGGTAATGTAATCGAGTACTTCGGCCGCGAGCCGGCAGGCGACCCGCATCTTTTCGATGTCGGTGGCGGTTTTGATCGGAATGGGAGCCATTGAAATAGTGTCAGTGGAAGCGCGGCGTCGTGCCGCAAGTGGGAATTATAAGCGACCGGTCGAACGTTCGCTTGGAAATGGACAAATTGCCGGCATTGATGCATGCACAGTTCAACGTAGGAAATAAGTCTGCTATACTTGCGCTCCTTGCGGAAGGATGTGTTTCCGCAATTGCATGATCCAGGAAAGGTGGCAGAGTGGTCGAATGCGCCGGACTCGAAATCCGGTATACGGTAACCCCGTATCCAGGGTTCAAATCCCTGCCTTTCCGCCAAGTATCCTTGCTAGCACTATAGTACACAGGCCGCTGAAAAGCGGCTTTTTCATTTGGCTGGCAAGTTTTTCCGATTTTTGGCTTCCGAATGACAGTTTGTTCCAGGCTCCATGCGTTTCCGGCATGTGGAAGCGGTATCTGATCGGCGGCGGTCTGGCTCTGACGGATCGCACGGACCTGTTTGTTTGCACGTAAAATGAAAAACTGGCGAACCCTGTCATGTGGCGTAAAATGCACGCTGGTTGGACGGGGTTAAACTTGCTGATACATCAGTGGTTGTTCGTCCCGGAGTGTGTAGTTTGTTGGACCTTTATTTGATTTTCGAAAGAAGTTGCACGATATGCCCGAAAAACAGCCAGCATTAGACAACGGTAATGCGCCTGCGGCCCGATTTGAGGATTTTGGCCTGTCCGCCGAGATTCTGCGCGCGCTTGCCGAACAAGGCTATCAGCAACCGACTCCTATTCAGGTCGGCGCGATTCCGGTCGTCCTGAAGGGGCACGACGTGATGGGCGCGGCCCAGACCGGCACCGGCAAGACGGCGGGGTTTTCGCTGCCGGTGATCCAGATGCTGCAACCGCTGGCGAATTCCAGTGCCTCGCCGGCGCGGCATCCGGTGCGGGCGTTGATCCTGACGCCGACGCGCGAACTGGCCGAGCAGGTGGCCGAAAATGTGAAGAACTACTCGGTGCATACGGGACTGCGTTCTACGGTGGTATTCGGCGGCGTTGATATGGCGCAGCAAACGGCCGCGTTGCGCGCCGGGGTCGAGATTCTGATCGCTACGCCTGGACGGTTGCTGGATCATGTCCAGCAAAAGACACTGAACCTGTCGCAAACGCATATCCTGATCATGGACGAGGCGGATCGGATGCTGGACATGGGCTTTTTGCCCGATTTGCAGCGCATCATCAATCTGCTGCCGAAGCAACGTCAGAACCTGATGTTCTCCGCCACGTTTTCGCCTGAAATCAAGAAGCTGGCGTCCAGCATCCTGAAAGACCCGGTGACCATCGAAGTTGCGCGCAGCAATGCGGCTGCCGATACGGTTACCCAGGTCGTCTACAAGGTTGATGAGGCTGAAAAGCGCGACGCGGTCGCGCACATTATCCGTTCACGCGAACTCAAGCAGGTGCTGGTGTTTTCGAATACGAAAATCGGCGCATCGCGTCTGGCGCGGCAACTGGAACAAACCGGGATCAATGCCACTGCAATCCATGGTGATCGCTCGCAGGCGGAACGGATGGCGGCGCTGGAGGCGTTCAAGGCTGGCACAATCGATGTGCTGGTCGCTACCGACGTGGCGGCGCGCGGCTTGGACATCGTCGAGTTGCCCTGCGTCATCAACTATGATTTGCCATACAGTGCCGAAGATTACGTGCATCGTATCGGGCGTACCGGTCGCGCAGGCGCTTCCGGCGACGCCATTTCGCTGTGTACCGACAAGGAAACGAAGCTGCTGGCCGAAATCGAAAAACTGATCAAGCGCAGCATCCCGAGCCAATTGCTCGACGGTTTCATGCCGCAACGCGGTGCCAGGCGCGACGATAGCGAGCGTCCGCGACGTGGCAGGAGCGAACAACCGGATCGGGGACCCTATAAACCCTCGTTAATGGCGCGCAAGACCAAGCCCGATCCCTGGTTCGACAAACCCTACGAACCCTCGGTACAGCCGCCCTCTGTCCTGGAACAGGCGGTCACGGCGACTGCAGGCAAGGCTGCCAAAAAGAAAGTCGCGTTCCTGTTGGGCGGCACGCCGAAATAGTGTTTTCCAGGCCGTTGGGGCTTAAAAATATACAGGGCCGTGTATTTCTATTTTGCCGCAATTCGTCTGGCCAGACAGATATATTTTTGAATATACCCCATGATTTTTCCGCATTTCTCGGGGTTTTTTCATCCCGTTCGCATGGAATTCAACGTTTGACCAAGGTGCTGCATGCCCATGCCGGCATACACGGTGGCGGCGACATCGGATGGCCTCAAATGCGGTCTGGCACGGTAAAATAGTCGGATGACTGCGCCGCAATTCATTCACCTTCGCTTGCACTCCGAGTTTTCGATCGTCGATGGGCTGGTGCGCATCGACGATGCGGTCAAGGCCGCAGTCAACGATCATCAACCGGCGCTGGCGATTACCGATCTGTCGAACCTGTTTGGCATGATCAAGCTGTACCGCACTGCGCGCAGCGCGGGCATCAAGCCGATTGCCGGCTGTGACGTCTGGATTACCAACGACGAACAACGTGACAAGCCTTCGCGTCTGCTGCTGCTGGTCAAGAACCATGACGGTTATTTGCGGTTGTGCGAGCTGTTGTCTCGGGCCTGGCTGGAAAATCAGCACAATGGCCGCGCCGAGATTCGCAGCGAATGGTTGCAAGCCCTGTCGCGCAGCGGCGATTTTGGTCTGATTGCATTGTCCGGTGCGCAGATGGGGAATGTCGGCACGGCGCTCGACAATGGCAATCTGGCAGCGGCTGAGCGTCATGCAACGCGCTGGGCTGAAATATTTCCGGGAAATTTTTACCTTGAAGTACAGCGTTTTGGTCAGCACGGCATGGAGAGCCATGTGCATCAGACCGTGGCGCTGGCGTCCAGGCTGAAATTGCCGGTTGTTGCGACACACCCGGTACAATTTCTGTCCAAGCAGGAATTCATCGCGCACGAGGCGCGCACCTGCATTTCGGAAGGCGAGATTCTGGCCAATCCGCGCCGTACCAAGCAATTCAACGAACAGCAGAATTTCAAGACCCAGAACGAAATGGCGTCGCTGTTCGCCGATCTGCCAGGCGTGCTGCAAAACTCGGTCGAGATCGCACGCCGCTGCAATCTGGTGCTTGACCTGTACAAGCCGCAGTTGCCAAAATTCCCGACGCCGCCAGGCGTCACGATCGACGAATTTCTGGTGACGGAAGCGAAACAGGGGTTGGAACAACGCTTGCAGAAGCTTTATCCGGACGAAACGGAACGCGAGAAGCAGCGGCCTCGTTACGAAGAACGTTTGGCGTTCGAGATGGGCATCATCATCAAGATGGGGTTTCCCGGCTATTTTCTGATCGTCGCCGATTTTATTCGCTGGGCGAAGAACAATGGCGTGCCGGTCGGGCCCGGACGCGGTTCCGGTGCCGGTTCGCTGGTTGCCTATTCGCTCAAGATCACCGATCTCGATCCCCTCGCCTACAACCTGCTGTTCGAACGTTTCCTGAACCCGGAGCGCGTGTCGATGCCTGACTTCGACGTCGACTTTTGCCAGGACGGGCGCGATCGTGTCATCAACTACGTGAAAAAACGTTACGGCGCGGATGCCGTATCGCAGATCGCCACTTTCGGCACGATGGCAGCGAAAGCGGCGGTGCGCGATGTCGGGCGCGTGCTTGATTTGGGTTACAACTTCTGCGACGGGATTTCGAAGCTGATTCCATTCAAGCCGGGCAAACAGGTGACCATTGCGGACGCCAAAAATGAAGAGCCGCTGCTGGCCGAACGTGAAAAATCCGAAGAAGAAGTCAAACAATTGCTCGATCTGGCCGAACAGGTCGAAGGGCTGACGCGCAATGTCGGCATGCACGCCGGCGGGGTATTGATCGCGCCCGGCCAGTTGACCGATTTCTGTCCGCTATACCGCCAGGGAAATAGCGAAGAGGCCGGGGTCGTGTCGCAATACGACAAGGGCGATGTCGAGGCGGTCGGGCTGGTCAAGTTCGACTTTCTCGGCCTGACGACGCTGACCATTCTCGACTGGGCGGTGCGCTATATCCGGCAGCTCGACCCAGCGACCGCCGATTTCGACCTGCATTCGATACCGCTGGATGACAAACCGACCTATGACCTGCTGACCAAGGCGAAAACGGTGGCGGTATTCCAGCTTGAAAGTCGGGGCATGCAGGGCATGCTCAAGGATGCGAGGCCGGACCGGTTCGAAGACATCATTGCGCTGGTCGCGCTGTACCGCCCGGGGCCGATGGATCTGATACCGGATTTCTGCCGGCGCAAACATGGCGAACGTTTCGATTATCCCGATCCGCGCACGGAGAAAATTCTGTCTGAAACCTACGGCATCATGGTCTATCAGGAACAGGTGATGCAGATGGCGCAGGTGGTTGGCGGGTATTCGCTCGGTGGCGCCGATCTTCTGCGGCGTGCCATGGGCCATAAAGATCCCAAAGAAATGGCTGAACACCGCAAGATTTTCCGTGATGGTGCGGCAAATAACGGTTTGTCCGAAGCGAAGGCCGACGAGATTTTCGACCTGATGGAAAAATTCGCTGGCTACGGCTTCAACAAATCGCACGCC
>JAYFNP010000072.1:0-3075 GCA_034933385.1 Burkholderiaceae bacterium
GGCCTGCGGGTCATCAAAAAGGTCGAAAACATCATCCGCGAAGAGATGAACCGTGCAGGTGCGGTCGAACTGCTGATGCCGGTGGTACAACCGGCCGAGCTCTGGCAGGAAACCGGCCGCTGGCAAAAATACGGCCCGGAATTGCTGCGCGTAAAGGATCGGCACGGGCGCGATTTCGTGATCCAGCCGACTTCTGAGGAAGTCGTGACTGACATCGCCAGAAGCGAGATCAAGTCGTACCGCCAGTTGCCGGTGAATTTCTACCATTTCCAAACCAAATTTCGCGACGAACGCCGCCCGCGCTTCGGACTGATGCGCGGCCGCGAATTCACGATGAAGGATGCCTATTCATTCGACCGCAATGCCGAAGGCATGAAAAAGTCGTACCAGATCATGTTCGACGCCTACGTGCGCATCTTCACCCGCTTCGGTCTGCAATTCCGCCCGGTGGCCGCCGACAATGGTGCCATCGGCGGTTCCGGTTCGCATGAATTTCACGTAATCGCCGATACCGGCGAAGATGCGTTGGTGTACTGCCCGACCTCGGATTACGCCGCCAATATCGAAGCGGCCGTCGCACTGCCGCCGACGCAGGCGCGCGGCGTACCGACACAGCCGATGCAAAAAGTGCCCACCCCCGGCAAGAAAACCATGGACGAGGTCGCCGAATTCCTGAAATTACCTCTCGCCCGATTGGTCAAGCTGATTGCCATCGTGCGTTTCGGCCAGGAAGGCCAAGCAGACGAATTTGCCGTCATCCTGCTGCGCGGCGACCATGATCTGAACGAAATCAAGACGCAAAAACGGCTGGGGGATTTCCGCTTCGCCAACGACGACGACATCGTCAGCCACACCGGCTGTCGTCCCGGCTATCTCGGTCCGGTCGGGCTGTCAGGCGTGAAGGTTTACGCCGACCATGCGGTCGAGGCGATGAGCGACTTCGCCTGCGGCGCGAACGAAGCCGGCTTCCATCTGACCGGCGTGAACTGGGAACGCGACGTACCAGCGCCGGCCGCCGTGGCCGACTTCCGCAATGTGGTCGCCGGTGATCCGTCGCCGGACGGCAAGGGCACGCTGGAAATCCAGCGCGGCATCGAAGTGGGGCATGTGTTCCAGCTGGGCGACCGCTACTCGGAAGACATGAAGGCAACTTATCTCGACGAAGCGGGCAAACCGCAACTGATGCAGATGGGCTGCTATGGCATCGGCGTGACGCGCATCCTCGGTGCGGCGATCGAGCAAAATTTCGACGGTCGTGGCATCATCTGGCCAGCATCGATCGCGCCATTCGAGGTGGTGCTGTGCCCGATGGGCTATGACCGCAGCGCAAGCGTTAAAGAACAGGCCGACCGATTGCTGGCTGAACTGCAAAATGCGGGGGTTGATGTGATCCTCGACGACCGCGGCGAACGGCCTGGCGTGATGCTGGCCGATTGGGAACTGATTGGCGTACCGCACCGTGTGGTCATCGGCGAACGCGGGCTGAAGGAAGGCAAGCTTGAATACCAGGGACGGCGCGATGCGGCTGCGACCGCCGTGCCAGCGGCAGAGATTGCCCAATACGTTTTGGAGAAGCTCTCAGGCCAGAAATAATACAGGGGGATGTATTTCCAGGAGGCCAGATAATATCCGGCCAAACCAAATGAAATCAATCAATACTCCTCGTAAACGATCAGTTTTCTGGCTTGAGGAAACAAGGCAGGGCGCATGATGAACTATCGTCCCAAACCGCTGTTGTTGACCTTGCTGCTGTCGCTGGCATGCGTCGGGGTGAACGTGAACGCCGGCAATCAAAAAGAAGAGTCCATGAGCGATTCGGTGCGGCTCGCGCTGTCGAACGCGATCGCCGATGCCAGTCCGCCAAAACCGAAATTCAATGACATCCGCCAGCGCATCAAATATCTGCACTGGCTCGGCCATATGTCTGACCGGCTGAAAAAGCGCCTGCCGGACACCAGGGTACGACGAGAATTCCTGGAAACGGTCTGGTACGAAGCCAAGCGTGCCGGACTTGAGCCGGCGCTGGTTCTGGGCTTGATCCAAGTCGAGTCGGCGTTCCGCAAATATGCCATTTCGAGCGCCAAGGCGCACGGCTACATGCAGGTGATGCCGTTCTGGACGCGCATTGTCGGTGACGGCGATCGGCGCAAATTATTCCATATGCAAACCAATCTGCGCTATGGCTGCTCAATCTTGCGGATGTATCTTGATATGGAAGGCGGGAACCTGTTCCTGGCGCTTGGCCGCTACAATGGCAGCCGCGGACGGGCAGAGTATCCCAATGCCGTACTGGGGGCGTGGAAACAGTGGGAAAGCAATTCGTGAAAGCCTGAGCCTGACTACTGCGTCAGGCTCTCACATGGTCTGACACGCAGCGCTTATGACAGGTGACCGGAAACCAGCTTGGCCATCTCGAACATCGATACCTGAGATTTGCCGCCAAAAACTGCTTTCAGCTTGTCGTCCGCATTGATATTGCGCTTGTTGACCGCATCCTGGAGCTTGAATTTCTTGATGTAGTCCCAGATTTTCTTGGTCACTTCGGTACGCGGCAACGCTGCCGAACCTACGACGGCGGCCAGTGCTGCAGACGGCGTCATCGGCTTCATGAAAGCGGCATTCGGTTTGCGCGGAGTACGCGGTTTCGCCGGTTTGGCCACTTTTTTCTTTGCTACGGTTTTTTTGGCTACCACTTTTTTTGCTGGCGCCGCTTTCTTGGCTACCGGCTTTTTCGCTACCGGCTTCTTGGCTGCCGGCTTCTTGGCGGCTGCTTTTTCTGCGGGTTTTTTGGCTACCGCTTTTTTGGCTGGAGCCGCTTTTTTGGCTGGAGCCGCTTTCTTGGCTGATGCTTTTGCTGCAGGTTTTTTGGTTGTCGCCATATTCGAGCCTCATTCACGAAAATGATGGGAAAATGCGCAATATCAAATGCACGACTAATATTGTTGCGTTTTTCCTGCGTACGCAAGTTTTTTTTGCGTTTTTACTCGAATCTGTGTCTGTGTATTCACAGACTACAACACAAAAGACGTTTCAGAGCGCAATCGGGTCGCAAAACACCGATGCGTTGCCCAGTGC
>JAYFNP010000073.1:0-2995 GCA_034933385.1 Burkholderiaceae bacterium
GTGCTGGTCACTGAAACCGGCTATGAAGTGTTGACGATATCGCCCGACATGCCTGTGCCTCCGGAATGGATCGCGGCAGGAACGAACCCGCAGGGAAAACCTGCCTGAACTGTGGCGACTCTGGCGCAACAGCTGAAGCAACGCCTGAATGCCGGGCGACAGGAAGCGGTTGCGTTATTCGAGGCCAGTGGTCGGCCGACGCAACTGCTAACCCGCCTGCGACAAAACGTCGATGCGGCTTTGACCGAAGCCTGGGAAGCCGCCGGCATTCGGGGAAAACATGCGTTGATTGCAGTCGGCGGCTATGGCCGCGGCGAGCTTTTCCCGTATTCGGACATCGACCTGCTGATCCTGCTCGAAGAGCCGCCGGACCAATTCTTGTGCGCCCAACTGGAAAACCTGGTCACGTTGCTGTGGGATCTGGGGCTGGACATCGGCCATAGCATCCGCACGGTTGACGAATGTGTCGTCGAATCCGCCGCCGACATCACCATACAGACAGCGTTGCTCGAGGCGCGCATCATCTGCGGCAACCGCAGGCTATTCAAAACGCTGCAGGAACGTTATCGGGAGCAGATGGATGCATCGGCCTTCTTTCAGGCGAAAACACTGGAAATGCGTCAGCGCCATGTGAAATACGAAGACACCCCGTACAGCCTGGAGCCGAACTGCAAGGAAAGTCCAGGCGGATTGCGCGACCTGCAAGTTATCCTGTGGATCGCAAAGGCTGCCCGGTTAGGAAAAACTTGGCGCGGACTGGCGAAAAGCGGATTGATCACGGCAACAGAAGCCCGCCAGTTGACGACCTGTGAACGCGCCTTCAAGGAACTTCGCATCCGCCTGCATATCCAGGCCGGACGACGCGAAGATAGGCTGGTGTTTGACCTGCAGACGCCCATTGCCGCCAGCATGGGGTTCAAGTCCAGCGGCAACGGCCCCAATGCAACTCGCGCCGCGGAAGTGATGATGCAGCGCTACTACCGCGCTGCCAAAGCCGTCACCCAGCTCAACACCATTCTGTTGCAAAACATCGAGGTGCAACTATTCCCGCAACCGTTCGAGCCGCACCCGATCAATGCTCGCTTCAACGAAGTCAACGGCCTGCTCGACATCGTCGCCGACGATACCTATATCAAAACGCCATCTGCAACACTGGAAACTTTCCTGCTGCTGGCACAAAATCCTGAACTCAACGGAATGACGGCGCGTACGCTGCGTGCCGTCTGGCACGCACGCCTGCGAATCGACGATACCTTCCGGCGCGATCCTGGCAACTGTGCGCTGTTCCTGCTGATCATGCAGGCGCCCCGGGGAGTGACGCATGCGTTGCGCCAGATGAACCAGACCAGCGTTCTCGGCCGTTACCTGCCTAATTTCCGCCGGATTGTCGGTCAGATGCAGCACGACCTGTTCCACATCTATACGGTCGACCAGCATATCCTGACGGTGGTACACAATGTGCGCCGCTTCGCGCTGCCGGAACATGCGCATGAATTCCCGTTCTGCAGTCAGCTGATGGCCAATTTTTCCCGCCCCTGGTTGCTGTACATCGCCGCCCTGCTGCATGACATTGCCAAGGGGCGCGGCGGCGACCATTCGCAACTCGGCATGGAAGATGCCAGACAATTCTGCCGCCAGCATCGCCTGAACGACGACGATGCCGGTCTGGTGGTTTTCCTGGTGGGACAGCATTTGACGATGTCGCATGTGGCGCAGAAAAAAGACTTGTCGGATACCGGGACCATTCGGGATTTTGCCGTACTGGTCGGCAATGAACGTCGCTTGACTGCACTGTATCTGCTGACCGTAGCGGATATTCGCGCCACCAGTCCCCAAGTCTGGAACGCATGGAAAGGCAAATTGCTCGAAGACCTGTACCGCCTGACACTGCGCGTACTCGGCGGAGAAACGCTTTCGGTCGACAACGAACTGAAAAACAAACAAAAAGAAGCCATCAAAACGTTGCGCCTGTATGGCCTGCCGCCAAATGCACATGAACAATTGTGGACGCAACTCGATGTCGGCTACTTTCTGCGGCACGATGCCTCGGACATCGCCTGGCAAACGCGCAACCTGTATTTCCGCATGAACAGCGACAAACTTGTCGTCAAATGCCGCCTCTCGCCGATTGGCGAAGGTTTGCAGGTCGTGGTGTATGTCAAGGACCAACCCGATCTGTTCGCCCGGATATGCGGTTATTTCGACCGGCAGAATTACAGCATTCTCGATGCCAAGATTCACACCACCAAGCACGGCTACGCACTCGACACGTTTCTTGTGACCCGGCAGATCTTCGAGAAGAACTACCGCGACATTATCAGCCTGGTCGAACATGATCTGGCCGAATGGCTAAGCGTGCCAGGCCCGCTACCACCGCCGACTAAAGGCATCATTTCGCGCATGTCGCGTGCCTTCCCGATCACGCCGACCGTCGATCTGCGCCCCGATGCGCGTGGCGAGTATCATGTATTGTCGGTAACCGCGAATGATCGTACCGGCTTGCTGTATTCGATTGCCAATGTACTGGCCAAATACCGAATCAACCTGCACACCGCCAAGATCATGACCATGGGTGAGCGTGTTGAAGACGTTTTCCTGGTCGAAGGCGAAGCGCTGGAAAATGCCCGCACGCAAATCCAGCTGGAAACCGATTTGTTGGAAGCTTTACGCATATGAACGAACCTGTACGACTGTCGAAGCGAATGTCCGAACTTGGCATCTGTTCGCGCCGCGAAGCGGACGAGTGGATCGAGCGCGGTTGGGTGCGCGTTGACGGAAAAATCGTGTCACAACTCGGCAGTAAAGTGCTGCCCAACCAGAAAATTACCGTCGAGCGCCAGGCGAGCGCCGAACAATCGAAGCGCGTCACCATTCTGATCAACAAGCCGATGGGCTTCGTCAGCGGCCAGGCCGAGGACGGTTACAAACCTGCGGTCACGCTGGTCAATACTGAAACCCGCTGGAAGGATGACAAATCGTCCGAGGCCTTTCATCC
>JAYFNP010000074.1:0-1758 GCA_034933385.1 Burkholderiaceae bacterium
CATCATGGACCAGCCAATCAGCACCATCAGACCACCGGCAATCCCTGGAAATTTCGGACCAAATTTGTCCACGAATTTACCACCACCTGGTTGAGATGCTGCTTGAATCACCTGGGAAAGCGTGAAGGCCGTTTGAACAGCTGCCAGCGATACTGACAATTTCTCCGTCATCGGACGCGAAAATAGTGTCCATGCATACTGAACACCGGAAATCATGCACATCAATAGAACTGCCAATATTAGATAAAACCAACGATTGTTCAACAACCCCGTCGGCTGTCCTGCCTGTGTGTTAGTCATTTCATTACTCTCATAAATATGGTTGGTTGGATAAAGAAGAGCAAACCAAATGCAAAAACGCGTCTACGCCTTACATCAAACGCGCCCTTCGTAAGAAAGAGCATCACGATTTACTCATTCTTGCTGCAACAATGCGCAATCCTGATACCCTTGATGAAAAACGACGATTTTGAATACACCACAAAGATCAACCAGCATCAAAACGTGACAGGACCCAGTTATGGATCCCGCCATAGCGCGGGACATGTGGGGAAAGCGCGCATTCTAGGAGAGTAAACACACACACTTTCCCCGCCCCTAGCCCAGGCAAGGCATACCTCTGACGTTCCAGTTTGGCACGGACACCGTCACGAATTAGCGCACAGGTTGATCACAAAATGGCTCCAGCCACATCACGGAGAGCTTGTGCCCGCTGTTCGAGATCTGTCGCGAACAACGTGCCTTTGGCAACGTAACCCGACTCTTCTCGTACCATCGTTGAGTTGACTTCGTCGTGATAAGCGATCGCCTCTACCACATCGCTCCCTGATTCAGCAACGTACTGCGGCACGTAGCCATATGAGGCTAACGAGTTATTGATATCGCTCTGAGCGAGCTTCCCGCCCCAACCTGCACAGGCGACAATCAGAGTGAGCGCGATGATGAGAATATGGGCGTTCTCGAGGAACGAATCTTTAAGGGTTTTCATCTTAAAATTCCACTTTGTGAATATTACACATAAAAAGTTACATTTTTTGGAATCAACCCAGCGCACAGCGGATTTGTTCGACAAGAACAGTTCACATAACGACACAAAGCAAAGTATTCGCTGCGTGTTTTGGTTGATTTAATGCGATTATTCCATTTTTAGAAGCTATAAGCAAGCGCTATTGGGGAATAAATTGAGGTTTGCTTCGATATTGTTGCGATAAATGAGGTGAATGCAGCTTTCGTTCCGTTTTTTCACATAATATTTACGCCAATAGTTTCATTTTACGAAACTATTGGCGCGCATGTAGCCAGCCACAGATGATTTGCAATGGACAAGAGGACGCAGGACACCCCCACAACATCGCCTCGCGACCGATTGGGAGTGCTGACGAACACGCGTCTGACCACATAGGCCAACTGACCTGCCCCCATCCAGGCATACCATTTAAAAGTAGAACGGAGGTCCGTCAAATAATGGAGAATGACGGACATGAAGAAGAGCAGATATACCGAAGAACAGATCATTGGGTGTCTCAGGCAGGCCGAAGCCGGCATGCCGGTAGTGGAGCTATGCCGCAAGGAAGGGTTTAGCGACGCCACGTTTTACAAGTGGCGCGCCAAATGGGGATGAATCGCCCCCGCTTTACTAGACACCTTTTTGCTTATAAATTTAGGCAAATGAGGAGGTGTGATGAGTACAAGGCGATTTACGGAAGAATTCAAGGTTGAAGCGGTCAAGCAGGTAACTGAACGAGGTTATCCGGTAGC
>JAYFNP010000075.1:0-7798 GCA_034933385.1 Burkholderiaceae bacterium
GGACGGTCGGCGCGGCACAATAGTGCGTCCGGGAAAATGCCGATTTCACGCAATTTCTGCACACTGTGCTGGGTCGGCTTGGTTTTCAGTTCGCCCGACGATGGCAGATACGGAACCAACGTCAGATGGATGAACGCCGCCGCGTTGCGACCGGCGCGCAAGCTCAACTGGCGCGCCGCTTCGAGGAACGGCAGCGATTCAATATCGCCCACTGTGCCGCCGATTTCAACCAGAGCGACATCGTAGCCATCAGCTCCGCGGTAGATGAAATTCTGGATCTCGTTGGTGATGTGCGGAATCACCTGCACCGTCTTGCCGAGGTATTCGCCACGCCGTTCCTTGCGGATCACTGATTCGTAAATCTGCCCAGTAGTGAAGTTGTTGACCTTTTTCATCTTGGTCGAGATGAAGCGCTCGTAATGGCCGAGATCGAGGTCGGTCTCTGCGCCATCATCGGTTACGAACACCTCGCCATGCTGGAACGGACTCATCGTGCCCGGATCGACGTTGATGTACGGATCGAGCTTCATGATGGTGACTTTGAGGCCGCGCGATTCAAGGATCGCGGCAAGAGATGCGGCAGTGATTCCCTTGCCCAGGGAAGACACGACGCCGCCGGTAACAAATACGAACTTGATCATTTCATGGGTGCCGAACGGCATGAGCTGGAAATTGAAATTATAACGCAAACAGTCTTTTCTACGGCCGGTTTAAAGGGTAAACGACAAAATGTAACGATTGACATTACCAACATGGCCAATCAATGCCCATCCGGCAGAGATTTACCGCTGCCACAAGATTTGTGATGCTTCTAACGGGAGGGCAATACCGTCGCATCGCGGCATCAGGCGCGGCGTGAAATCGGTCGCCGCGCGGGTCGCCGGCGCGCTGGCCTGATACGCATAGCCATTGACTACGCCGACCAGTTGCCGCGCCGGCACCATTTCCTGTTGCACCGGACAGCCGCCTTCGAGCGCGTCGGCATACAGCTCGACTCGCACCTGTTCCGGCGCCAGTTCGCCGAGATAAACCTGCACCTCGAACAGATGCCGCAGATTGTCGGTCTCCACCATGATTTGTCCGAAACGCAATTCTTTCCATTTCCGTTCAAGACGGTGCCTCCAATCAACCATCTGTACACCAAATGCACCGTTGTCGGCGACCCGCTGACGGTAACGTGCTGCTGCCGGGATGTAATACCGTTCGGTATATTCACGCACTGAACGGCAGGTGGAAAACTGTGGCGTCAGATGCGCCATACTTTCCCGCATGCGCTCCACCCAGGCAGTCGGGACGCCATGTTCGTCGCGCGCATAGAACTCGGGAAGCACTTCGTTTTCCAGCAACGCATACAGCTGATCCGCTTCGGTCGCATCCCACCATTCATGATTTTCGTGTTCCTGGCCATCACCCAGCGCCCAGCCGACTTCCGGCGAATAGGCCTCGGCCCACCAGCCGTCCAGCACCGACAGGTTGATGCCGCCATTGACCAGCACTTTCATGCCGCTGGTGCCGCACGCTTCCCATGGACGGCGCGGCGTATTCAGCCAGACATCGACGCCCTGTACCATGTGCTCGCCCAGATGCATGTCGTAATCTGCAAGAAAGATGATCCGCTGGCGCGCGTCCGGCCGGCGGATGAATTCGATCCATTCGCGGATCAATGCCCGCCCTTCCAGATCGTCCGGGTGCGCCTTGCCGGCGAGGATGATCTGCAATGGTCGCTGTGGATGATTGAGCAACCGCAACAGACGTTCCGGGTCGTGCAGCAGCAGGTTCGGCCGCTTGTAGGTGGCGAAACGGCGCGCGAAGCCGAGCGTCAGGATATTCGGATCGAACAGATGGCTGGCCGCTTCGACCTCCGCCTGCGGCGCGCCGGCCGATGCCAGTTGCCGCGCCAGTCGCTCGCGCGCTTAGCCAACCCGCGAGGTACGCGAGGCGCAGCGTAATTTCCCGAACGTGTCGCCGGAAACGAGCTGCATGTTCTGTTCCAGCGACTCGGTTTCTCCGAGCCAGCGCCCCTTGCCGTTGGCTTCAGTCCAGAGTGCGTCGGCTTCGGCCGAATCCCAGGTGGACATATGCACACCGTTGGTCACATGCCCGACCGGCATCTCAACCGCTGGCCAGCGCGGGAACAGAGGCTCGAACAGACGCCGGCTGACCTGGCCGTGCAGGCGGCTGACACCGTTGACCGCACCGCTGCCGCGGATCGCCAGATATGCCATATTGAACGCTTCGTGCACATCGTTCCTGTCTTGCCGGCCCAACGCCAGCAACTCGTCCAGCGGAATACCCAGTTGCTGTTCTGCATAGCCGCCAAGACAATAGGCGATCTGCGTCGCTGAATAGCGGTCGAAACCAGCTTCAACTGCGGTATGGGTCGTGAACAGATTGCCGGCGCGCGTGACCGCCAGCGCAACTTCGAACGGATGACCGGTTTTCTGCATGTAGTTACGTGCCCGTTCGAGCACGGCAAAGGCAGCATGCCCCTCGTTCATATGGCACACGTCCGGTTCGATGCCGAGTTCCGTCAGCAACTGCCAGCCGCCGATACCAAGCACCAGTTCCTGCATCAGCCGCATCTGCGGCCCGCCATCATACAGTTCGCTGGTGATGCCGCGATACAGCGGATAATTCGCCGGATCGTTACTGTCGAGCAAATACAATTTGACATTGCCGACTTGCGCCTGCCAGACGCGCAGCCAGATAGGGTGTCCCGGCACATTCAGCCGTAACCGCAACCACTCGCCCTCCTGTGTGCGCAACGGCGTAATCGGCAACAGCCCGGGATCGTTGTACGGCATGATCGCTTGTTGCTCACCGTTCCGATCGATTTGCTGATGGAAATAGCCCTGCTGGTACAGCAAGCCAATGCCGATCACCGGCACGCCCATGTCGCTGGCTGCCTTGAGCTGGTCACCGGCGACATTGCCCAAACCGCCGGAATAAATCGGCAGCGCCTCGCTCAACATGAATTCCATGCAAAAATAAGCGATGCAATTCAGCGGCGCAACCGGATAAGTCTCCTGAAACCAGGCTGGCGCTTCCGCCCGCTGCCGACGCAAGGTGACCAGGTCGTCCACCTGCTGGCGAAACCCCGGGTCAGCCGTGAGTTGTTCGATTTGCTGCCGGGAAGCGGCCTGCAGCACAATCCACGGATTCTGGGTCGCCGCCCACAACTCTGGATCGAGTTGCCGCCACACTCTGTCGGTCGCATGGTTCCACGCCCAGCGCATGTTCAGCGCCAGTTCGGCCAGCGAAGCGAAGCCTTCGACATCGACTGGCAACAGGCTGTACAGCGGATGACTGGCGCGAATCTGCTGGCTCATCGCATCTCCCGATCGCGTTTTTGCAAGGAATTGAAGGGGGTATCAGCACGAAATTGCAGGCTTGGCCAGAAAAAAGGCGGCAATCCAGAAATACTGGCATCAGTATTTCTGGACGCCGTCAAGCAGGCTCCCGCATTGCTTCGGTTGTCATTCTGCGCCAATCGTCGGCGGGCGGCATGACAAAACGCAGAACTCGGCGTTTTTGCCAGACATCTCCGATCAGCGTTGCCCGGCCGGCGTCTTGTTCAGGAAAAAATGCAGCGCCTGTTCGACCACCGGCGGATGGATCACATGCCGGCCGTGAAATTCGACGAATTCGACCTCGTAACCACCAGCACGCAATTTTTCCGCATGTCGCGGACCGCTGGTGGCATACGCCAACTGCTCGTCTTCCGGACTGTGCGCAATGAATACCTGCGGTTTGCCGTGCGGCGTGTAGACATTCATGAAACCGCCGGAAAAGGCGATCACGTGGCTGAGCAAATCACCGTTGGTCAGCCCGATCGACAGCGAATAGCTGGCGCCGTCGGAAAATCCGGCAAAACCGAAGCGCTCGCGCTCGATCAGGAAATGCCCTGCGACCTTGGTCAAGGCGAAGCCCAGCCGCTCGATGTCCGGCCCATTGCCGCCGATAGTCAAATCCCAGGTCGGATAAGTCGATTGCGGCACCATCAGCAAAAAACGGTTCCGTTCAGCATGCGCTTCGAGAAACGGCAGCACCTTTTCCGCGCTGCCGCCGGCGCCATGAAACATCACCAGCAGCGGCACCGCCGCGCCCGCTTCGAGACCTGCCGGCACATACAGCAGCGTATCGCGCTCGTCGGCGATGCCCAGCCAGTTGCGCCCCGGCGGCAGCGGCGCTGCGCCCGGTGCAGCATGCGCAAACGCGAGTCGCCCGAGAATCGACTGAGGGAACATGGACATGTCCATCTGGGAAAAATCGAAGTTGGATAAATCGAGCATGGCGGTATCCGGATAAAAACCGACGGGAGAACAGCGGTCGGCAAGCGTCAACGCGCATTATAATCGTAACCTTTCCGCCCATTGCACAGGCAGCCCACGATGACTTCCGTTCCCGCCGCCGACGATCCGGCGTTTCACTGGAACCGGCGCTTTGACCGGCCGGAATACATTTTCGGCACGACACCGAACGAGTACCTGGCTAGCCAGGCGCATCGCTTGGCGCGCGACCAGCGCGCACTGCTGGTCGCCGACGGCGAAGGCCGCAACAGTGTCTGGTGCGCACAGCAGGGATTGCAAGTCGATGCGTTCGATTTCTCGCCGGTCGCGGTCGAGAAAGCCAGGACGCTGGCGCACGAATCCGGCGTCGCCGTGAATTTCACGGTCGCCGATATCGCGCTCTGGCCATGGACGCCGGCAACCTACGATCTGGTCGCGGCGATTTTCATCCAGTTTGCGCCGCCGGCGTTACGCGCCCAAATCTTCGCTGGCTGCATCCGCACGCTGAAACCGGGCGGCACCCTGATTTTGCAGGGTTACACACCGAAGCAACTGGAATTCAAGACCGGCGGACCGCCGCAAATCGAGCACTTGTATACCGAAGCGCTGTTGCGCGACGCTTTCGCCGCGCTCGACATCGTCGAATGCCGACTATATGAAGCAGATATCCATGAAGGCCCGCGGCACAGCGGCCGCTCGGCGCTGGCCGGGCTGGTAGCGACCAAACCGCTACGCTAAGCGATTGGGGTCATAAAAAATACTAGGCGCTGTATTTGTGAAGTGCCGCCGAATATCTGGCCGGATCAATATATTTGACGCTATACCCCGCCAAATATTCCATGCGCGCGGCTTCGCGGAGGGGTTCACCGCCGACGACCGATCAACTCGATATCCGGCATATCGCACTTGCCCGGCAAACGCACCGGAAAAGCCAGCTATTCGACCGGCGCTTACGCCAGCTCAGCGACCAGTTCGATTTCGAGGCAGGCGCCGAGCGGAATTTGCGCAACCCCGAACGCGGAGCGTGCATGTTTGCCCTTGTCGCCAAACACTTCGGCCAGCAAGTCGGACGCGCCATTGGTCACCAGATGGTGTTCGGTGAAATTGGCGGTCGAATTCACCAGGCTGACCACCTTGACGATGCGCTTGACGCGCTTCAGGTCGCCACCGCAAGCCGCCTGCAAAGTCGCGATCAAATCGATGGCCGCTGCCCTCGCCGCCTGCTGGCCTTCGGAAACCGCAATGTCCTTGCCGAACTGGCCGACCCACGGCTGGCCATTCTTCTTTGCCAGATGGCCGGACAGATAAACCGTGCTGCCGGTTTGCACATACATCACATAGGAGGCGACCGGCGCCATCACCGGCGGCAGTTCGATATTCAGTTTTTTCAGGTTTTCGTAGACGGACATGATAGGTTCCCGCGATGAATCAAGCGTCTATCCTACAACATCGGCGGCGCAAATGACAAAATCGGCATCTTGCCGTTATACAATGACAAGGCGTCAATAACAGATAGGGTGAAACGGCATGAGCGATCCAGACGACATCAAGAACATCACCACACCTATCGACAACCGCCTGTACCGGCTAGTCGATCAAGTGCCGGTACATTGCTCGCTGGCAGAATTTGCCGAATGGATGTCGGATGAGGCAAACCGCATCGTGGCACAAAACATGGTCGGCGAACTTCAGGTTTCCACCGTATTTACTGGCATCGATCAGAACTGGAACAATGGTGGCGACCCGCTACTGTTCGAAACCATGGTGTTCGGCCTGCCGGACGATTTGCGGCCGCAATGGAGTTTTTCCACCTGGGATGAAGCGATGGAAATCCACAACCTGCTGATCAGCGTCTTGACCGAACATGGTCAGGAACCATTGCTGGCCGAAATCCGCAAAAAACAAACGCCGACCGGTTAATCAAAACCAGTTGTCGATCCGCAGCAGCGTCAAAATCCCCAGCAACGCGAAAATCGCCGCAGCAGTCGCATGCACCAGCTTCAGCGGAATCCGGCTGGCAAAGCGGTTACCGACGAACACCGCCGGCACGTCGGCGATCAGCATTCCCAGCGTGGTTCCCGCCACCACCAGCCACGGCGACGGATAGTGCGCCGCCAGCGCGATTGTCGCCAGTTGCGTCTTGTCACCCATTTCCGCCAGAAAAAACGTCACCAGCGTTGCACCAAACACGCCAAGATGCTGCGCGACCATGGTCTCTTCTTCTTCGATCTTGTCCGGAATTAGCGTCCAGACCGCCATCCCGATGAACGACAACCCCAGCACCCAGCGCAGCACGTCCGGCCCGAGAAACGACGTCACCCAGGTGCCGAGCGCACCGGCCAGCCCGTGATTGGCCACAGTGGCGGCCAGGATGCCGGCAATGATCGGTAACGGCTTCTTGAAGCGCGCAGCGAGGATAAAGGCCAGCAACTGGGTCTTGTCGCCGATTTCTGCCAGCGCCACAATACCGGTTGATACGATAAAGGATTCCATCAGGATTTCATCGCCGGCGAAAAACAAATGACCACATCGCCTCCGCCAGCTTGAAAGGCCTGTGGTCAAAAGTCTTGCCAAGCTGACACCGCTTGCGCCATGGCTGTTTTGGCCAAGTATGTTGACGCAAGCCGCTTCGTTGCGAAGCGCGGCTACTCCCGATTGACGGGGTGCATTCTACCGGATTAAAAATGGCCGGTAAAGGTTGCATTTCGCCCTTGAAATCCTGCGCGTCATCCCCACTTGCAAAAAATCTGATCAACAACGCTGTCCAACGAGGAAAAAATGGCTGCAACCGAAAAACAAACCCTGGGATTTCAGACAGAAGTCACGCAACTGCTGCACCTGATGATCCATTCGCTGTATTCCAACAAGGAAATCTTTCTGCGCGAACTGATTTCTAACGCTTCCGACGCGGCCGACAAGTTGCGCTATGAAGCGCTGGCCAAGCCGGAATTGCTCGGCGACGATCCGGAGCTGAAAATCGGCATCGCGTTCGACAAGGAAGCGCGCACCATCACCGTATCCGACAACGGCATAGGCTTAAGCCGCGCCGAAGCGATCGAGCATCTGGGCACGATTGCCAAATCCGGCACCAAGGAATTTTTCTCGCAACTGTCCGGTGACCAGCAAAAAGACGCGGCACTGATCGGCCAGTTCGGCGTCGGCTTTTATTCCGCATTCATCGTCGCAGACAGGATCACCGTCAACAGTCGCCGCGCCGGTTTACCGGCCAGCGAAGGGGTCTGCTGGGAATCGGAGGGCACCGGCGAGTTTTCCGTCGAAACCATCGACAAACCGAGCCGCGGTACCGAAATCGTGCTGCACTTGCGCGAAGGCGAAGATGAATTGCTGTCGACCTGGAAGCTGCAGGAAAGCATCCGCAAGTAGTCCGACCATATCACGCTGCCCATCATGATGCAGAAAGAGGAATGGGACGCTGAGAAAATGGCGATGGTGATGCGCGACGAAACCGAAACCGTCAACCAGGCCAATGCGCTGTGGACGCGCAACAA
>JAYFNP010000076.1:0-6255 GCA_034933385.1 Burkholderiaceae bacterium
ATCGCCGACACAGCCGAGCGCAAGGTGTGGGTGTTCTGCGGCGACGGCGAGATGGACGAACCTGAATCGATGGGCGCGATCGGCATGGCCGCACGCGAGAAGCTCGACAACCTGATCATGGTGGTGAACTGCAACCTGCAACGGCTCGACGGCCCGGTCAGAGGCAACGGCAAGATCATTCAGGAACTGGAAGCTGATTTTCGCGGTTCCGGCTGGAACGTGATCAAGGTCATCTGGGGTTCGGACTGGGATCCGCTGCTCGAAGCCGACAAGGACGGCCTGCTCAAACAGGTGATGATGGAGACCGTCGATGGCGAATATCAGAATTATCGCGTTCAGGACGGTGCGTACGCGCGTGAACATTTTTTTGGCAAGCATCCGAAATTGCTGGAACGCGTGGCCCACATGACCGACGACGAGCTGTGGCACTTGAGCCGCGGCGGGCACGATCCGCACAAAGTGTATGCCGCGTTCAAGCAGGCACAGGATCACAAAGGCCAGCCCACCGTGGTGCTGTGCAAGACCATCAAGGGTTACAACATGGGCAAGGCGGCCGAAGCGCTGAACATCGCCCATCAGGTGAAAAAACTGGATGACGACATGATCCTGTGGATGCGCAATCGTTACGGCGTGCCGTTCTCCGATGACGACCTCAAAGGCGAGATCCCGTTCTTCAAACCGGCGGAAGATTCGCCCGAACTGCAGTATCTGCACGAACGTCGCAAAGCGCTGGGCGGTTATCTGCCGCAGCGCCGGATGAAAGCGGATGAAACGCTGCCGGTGCCGCCGCTGTCGGCGTTCAAGGCGGTACTGGATCCGACCGCCAAAGGGCGCGAGACTTCGACCACGCAAGCGTATGTGCGCATCATCAATGCGTTGCTGCGCGACCCGCATCTGGGCCCGCGCGTCGTGCCGATCCTGGTCGATGAATCGCGCACCTTCGGCATGGAAGGACTGTTCCGCCAGATTGGCATCTGGAGCCAGCAAGGGCAACTGTACGAGCCGGTCGACATCGATCAGGTGATGTACTACCGCGAAGACAAGGAAGGACAAATCCTGCAGGATGGCATCAACGAGGCCGGCGGCATGAGTTCATGGATTGCGGCCGCAACGTCATATTCGAGCAACAACCGGATCATGCTGCCGTTCTTCACGTTTTATTCGATGTTTGGCCTGCAGCGCATCGGCGACCTTGCATGGGCGGCAGCCGACATGCGTGCACGCGGCTTCCTGATGGGTGGCACGGCCGGGCGCACGACGCTGAATGGCGAAGGCCTGCAGCACGAAGACGGCCACAGCCATATCCTTGCTTCGACGATACCGAATTGCCGGCCATACGACCCGAGCTTTGCACACGAACTGGCCGTCATTATTCATGACGGGCTGACCAGCATGATCGAACGGCAGGAAGACGTGTTTTACTACATCACGATCATGAACGAAAATTATCCGCAGCCCGGACTCAAACCGGGGCAGGAGGAAGGCATCCTGAAAGGCCTGTACCTGTTTCAGCCGGCGGCAGGAAACGCCAAACACCGGGTGCAATTGCTCGGCTCAGGCACGATCCTGCGCGAAGTGATTGCCGCCGCCGAACTGCTGCAAGACGACTGGGGCATCGATGCCGATGTCTGGTCGGCACCGTCGCTGACCCTCGCCGCACGCGAGGGGCAGGATGCCGAACGCTGGAACCGGCTGCACCCGACCGATGAAGCGCACGTACCGTATGTCACCCAATGCCTGCAAGCGACCTCCGGGCCGATTGTCGCATCGACCGACTACATGCGCACCTTCGCCGAACAGATCCGCGCATTCGTTCCCAAAGGGCGCAGTTACACGGTGCTGGGAACGGATGGCTTTGGCCGTTCGGACACGCGTGAAAAATTACGCGGTTTCTTCGAAGTTGACCGTTATTACGTCGCCATCGCCGCGCTCAAGGGATTGGCGGACGAAGGGGCGATTTCCGGCTCGGTGGTGCAACAGGCGATTGCGAAGTATGGCATCGACGCCCACAGGCTGAATCCGGTCACTGTTTAAAGGAGTCCGTGCGATGAACACAATCGAAGTCAAGGTACCGGACATCGGCGATTTCAAGGATGTCGAAGTGATTGAAGTGCTGGTCAAGCCGGGCGATGCCATCAGCGTCGATCAATCGCTGATCACCGTCGAATCGGACAAGGCCAGCATGGAAATCCCGTCCAGCCATGCCGGCACCGTCAGAGAAATGAAGGTCAAACTCGGCGACAAGGTGTCCGAGGGCTCGGTGGTTCTGCTGGTCGATAGCGAGACCATCGCAGCCGCGCCGGCATCCGCACCGGTGCCCGCGCCTGCACCTGTCGTGACTGCCGCGACGATCGCACCTCCGCCGGTGTCGCTGCCGCTTGCCGTACCGACACCGGCGCCGGCCACCGCTCCCGTCGTGCTGGCCACGGAAGCCGGCAAAGCACACGCCTCGCCATCGGTGCGCAAGTTCGCCCGCGAACTCGGCGTCGATCTGGCGCTGGTCACGGGTTCAGGCGCCAAAGGCCGCGTGCTGCACCAGGACGTGCAAGCCTTCGTCAAGGGTGTGATGACTGGCGCCACGGCACCGGCAGCAGCGCAAGCCGGTGGTGGCGGATTGAATCTGCTACCCTGGCCATCGCTCGATTTTTCCAAGTTCGGCCCGACCGAGTTGATGCCGCTGTCGCGCATCA
The DNA here is from genome assembly GCA_034933385.1 of Burkholderiaceae bacterium. Classification (GTDB taxonomy): domain Bacteria; phylum Pseudomonadota; class Gammaproteobacteria; order Burkholderiales; family Burkholderiaceae_D; genus QZKY01. Next base: position 2,691 of record JAYFNP010000076.1, read on the forward strand.
AGAAAATGAGCGGCCCAAACCTGCACCGCAACTGGGTGATGATCCCGCACGTCACGCAATACGAGCAGACCGACGTCACCGATCTCGAAGCATTCCGTGTCACCTCGAATGAAACATTGAAGAAGGACGGCGTGCGCCTGACCATCCTCGCTTTTGTGATCAAGGCGGTCGTCACCGTACTGAAGCGCTATCCGGATTTCAATTCTTCGCTCGACGAAACCGGCGAAAATCTGATCCTCAAGAATTACTGGAACATCGGCTTCGCCGCCGATACCGTGTACGGTCTGGTGGTGCCGGTGGTGAAGAATGCCGACCAGAAGGGCGTGATCGAAATTGCGAAGGAAATGGGCGACCTGTCCGCGCTGGCGCGCGAAGGCAAGCTCAGCCCGTCCGACATGCAAGGCGCGAGCTTTACCATCACTTCGCTCGGCGGCATCGGCGGCACCTATTTCACACCACTGATCAACGCGCCGGAAGTCGCCATTCTCGGCCTGTCACGCCTGTCGATGCAACCGGTATGGAATGGCAAGGAATTTGTGCCACGGCTGATCCTGCCGCTATCATTATCGTATGATCATCGCGTGATCGACGGCGCACAGGGAACGCGCTTCACGACTTATCTGGCCGAAGTGCTGGCCGACATGCGCAAAACGATACTCTGAATGCCGTGCATCCCCGCATGCGCGCGAAAACAGGAACGGAGCTAAAGCTATGAGTTTCATCGAAATCAAGGTCCCAGACATCGGCGATTTCAAGGATGTCGAAGTCATCGAAATGCTGGTCAAGGCCGGCGACACGATCAAGCTCGACCAGTCGCTGGTGACAGTCGAATCCGACAAGGCGAGCATGGAGATTCCGTCCAGCCATGCCGGCGTCATCAAGGAAATGAAAGTCGGGCTCGGCGACAAGGTATCCGAAGGTTCTGTGCTGCTGACGCTGGAAACTGCTGCTGCTCCGATCGCAGCAGCGCCCGTTCAGACAACGGCGGCAGCAGCACCGGTCACCGTCACGTTCGTTGCAGAGGCCGACCTCGAATGCGACACACTGGTACTCGGCGCCGGCCCCGGCGGCTACACCGCCGCCTTCCGTGCGGCCGACCTGGGGCAGAACGTCGTGCTGGTCGAACGGTATGACGTACTGGGCGGCGTCTGCCTGAACGTCGGCTGCATACCGTCGAAAGCACTGCTGCATGCGGCAAAGGTCGTCACCGAAGCGGAGGAAATGACATCCTGCGGCATTCAACTGGGTCAACCGAACATCGATCTCGATCAGCTGCGCGGCTGGAAAACCGGCATCGTCAAGCGGCTGACCGGCGGACTGTCCGGGCTGGCCAAAGCACGCAAGGTGCAGGTGATGCAAGGCGTCGGCACGTTCGCTTCGCCACACACGATCGAAATCAGCACGGCGGAAGGCACGAAAACGGTACGGTTCAAACACGCGATCATCGCTGCCGGATCGTCGTCGGTGCAGATTCCCGGTTTCCCGTATGGTCACCCGGCGCTGATCGACTCGACCGGCGCACTCGAACTGCACAAAATTCCGAAGCGCATGCTGGTCATTGGCGGCGGCATCATCGGGCTGGAAATGGCCTGCGTGTACGACGCGCTGGGGGCCAAGGTGACGGTGGTCGAATTTGCCGACGGATTGATTACGGCGGCGGATCGGGATATCGTGCGGCCGCTGCAACGGCGCATCGAAAAACGCTACGAAGCGATTTACCTGAATACCAAGGTGGCCAAGCTGGAAGCGCAGGGCGATGAACTGCTCGCCACCTTCGAAGGCCAGAATGCACCCAAGGAAGCGCAACGCTACGACTTGGTACTGACGGCGGTGGGCCGGCGTCCGAACGGCAAGCTGATCGGTGCCGACAAGGCCGGCGTCGCGGTCGATGAGCGCGGCTTCATTGCCGTCGATAGCCAGCAGCGGACCAACGTGCCGCACATCTACGCGATCGGCGACATCTGCGGCGAGCCGATGCTGGCGCACAAGGCCAGCACCGAAGGCAAGATCGCGGCCGAAGTCATTGCCGGCCACAAGGCTGCGTTCGATGCCAAAACCATTCCGTCGGTCGCGTACACTGACCCGGAAATCGCCTGGATGGGATTGACCGAAAATGACGCGAAAACAAAAGGCATCGCCTATGAAAAATCCAGCTTCCCCTGGGCGGCGTCCGGCCGCGCGCTGGCAATGGGACGCGACGAGGGCATGACCAAGCTGTTATGGGATCCGACATCGAAACGCATCCTCGGCGCCGGCATCGTTGGCGTGAATGCCGGCGAACTGCTGGCGGAAACCGTGTTGGCGCTGGAAATGGGGGCCGATCTGGATGATCTGGCGCACACCATCCACGCCCATCCGTCGCTATCGGAAACACCCATGTTTGCCGCCGAAATGGGGCTGGGCAGCATTACCGATCTGTACATGCCGAAGAAATGAACAACGGGAGCATGGCTCCCGTTTTTGGTTTGCTTGGCGCGCAGCCTATTTCTTGCCGAACGTCCGCTCAACCCGTTCCTTGCGTTTTTTTTCCAGCGCTTCGTCCGCACCGCGCCGATCGAAACCGAACAATTTTTCGCCGAACTCGAACCACAGGAAAGCGACGCCGAACAACCCGCCAATCCACCACCACGACAGATTGGCAATAAAGCCAACCTCAAAAAACCGGAGTGCAGCCAGAGCGACGATGAGAATGATCAGTATCATGGCGTTTCCTGTATTCAGCAAAACTAACCACGGTAGCCGGCACGCTACCGCATGCGCATTACGATAACACACGGAATGGCCATTTCAGCGCCCTTTGGCCCGCCGCAAGCCCAAAAATATACTGGCACGGGTATTTAATAAAACTGGCTGAAATCGTGGCCTTTATCCGATATTTAAGCAGATACTCCCGGCTTTATGCAAAAATTTGAAGCAGAGACCGGCCGTCAGGCCCACTGACGATACGGATGCCGACTCAAATTTGCATTCGCATAGCGCGCATCGTACGTCACTTCGTCCCCCAGCCATTCCGGCTTCGCGAACGGCTGGCTCTCGGAAGCCAGTTCAATTTCGGCCACCACCAATCCGGCATTCTCGCCGAGGAATTCGTCCACTTCCCAGGTCATGCCCTGATACGCAATCCGGTAACGGTATTTTTCGATCAGCGGCGGCACGCACAGCCGATCCAGCAGTGCTTGCGCATCCGCCAGCGGAATCGGATATTCCCATTCGCCGCGCGTGGCGCCCACCGTGCGGCCCTTGATCGTCAGCATCGCCGCCTCGTCTTCGATGCGAACGCGCACGACGCGATCCGGGTCGGACGACAAGTAACCCTGCCGCAGCAACGCGCCCGGGCCTTGTGATTTCCAGCCATCGCCGCACACCAGAAACTTCCGTTCGATTTCAATTCCCATGGTTCACATCCCGTTGTTGCCATTTAACTCCGATTGTAAATGCAGACGCATGCGCGGCCGCCAGTTTTCGCTGACGATCGAATACGATCTAAAATGGATTGAACGCACTCTGCTATAATTTGCGGTTCGTCGGGGCGTAGCGCAGCCTGGTAGCGCACCTGCATGGGGTG
>JAYFNP010000077.1:0-1655 GCA_034933385.1 Burkholderiaceae bacterium
GCCATGAAACAGCAGATCGAAGAAAAACTGAACATCAAGGCTTTCGATATATACGGCCTTTCGGAAACCCTTGGCCCCGGCGTTGCCATTAATTGCGAAGCCGGCGATCTCCTGCATATCCAATCGGATCATTTCATCGCTGAAGTTATCGATCCGCAAACCCATTGCACGCTGCCGGAAGGAGAACTCGGCGAGCTGGTCTTTTCCAGCGTGACCAAAGAAGGAACGCCGCTGATCCGATATAATACACATGATTTGACCCGCTTGTTTTACGGCCCCTGCGCTTGCGGCCGAACGACGGTCCGCATGGATAAAATTACCGGCCGGGCCGACGACATGCTGATTATCCGCGGCGTCAATGTTTTCCCGACCCAGATTGAATCTGTTCTCTTGAATTACGGCGAAGTCGAACCGCACTACATGATCTATGTCGACCGGATCAATAATCTGGACCGCATGGAGATCAAGATCGAAATGACGCCGGCATTTTTCTCCGATTCGATCAAGGACATCGAGAAAATTGAACGTAAACTGTATGCCGACGTGCAGTCGACGTTGGGCCTTGCCGCCAAAATAACGTTGGTCGAGCCGCGTACGCTGCCGCGCAGCGAAGGTAAAGCAAAGCGCGTCGAAGACCGGCGCCAGTATTGATCCTCAGTAGGTTTTCTGTTTGGTATGCGTGGTTCCCTGAATTTCGGAACCGCTCATGCCGCCGGCGGCAAAGGTGCTGTCGAAGAGAACCCAGCCGGAGCCATCGATCTGCTGCCATTCAAACGACGCCACGACGACCCAGCCCTTGCCCTCGAAAAAGACCTCGTTCCAGGCGTGGTAGCCAAGCGATGTCGGACCGACGATCAGGCGGGTTGGAATTCCCTGGGAGCGGAGCATGGCGCACATCAGGGACGCATAATCAAAACAGATGCCTTTGCGGGTGCTGTAGGTTTTATCCGGATCCGGCACATACGTTGTAATCTGTTTATTGGATATGCTGGAAGCCAGGGCGCGGTCATAACTGATATTATTAATAATCCAGCTGTAGACCGCATCCACTTTACCCGTCGAGGTGTCAATGCCGCCGCACAAGTTGTTCGCTTTGCCGACACAGCCTGAACCGCGTGAGAAATCACTCATGATGGAAGACGCGGTGTAGGGTTTGAGGCTGGAAGCCAGCGAGACCGAAAAAGTGAAGCCCCATTTGCTTGAGTAGGAATCGCCGCCCAGACCTTCATAGACATTGAGCTGATAAGATCCGTTGCCGAGCTGCAAAGGCAAGCCTACATACTTCCCCCGGTCGAGGATGTCATATTGGTATGACGAGCCGCCGGCACTGATAATGACTTTGCACCGTTTGTCGCTGGCGATGTTGTCTACCCGGATCAGCACGACGCCATAAGGCGTGCTGCCGGTATCGACCGAAATCCCGCCTTCATCTGCCGTGCTGGTGGTAATGGAGCTGTTCTGGCCGTAGTTGTCCCGGAAAAAGGTGCCGTAGTTTTTTGCGGGAAACGAACCGGACGGCGCCTGGGTCGCCGGAACAGGCGTACTGGTCGGAGCTTTTGTCGGTTTACTGGTCGGTTTGATGGTCGGCGTGGCTGTGGCAGCCGGCTTCTTGGTGGGCTTGATGGTCGGCGTAGATTTCACGGTTGTGTTGGCCG
>JAYFNP010000078.1:0-5395 GCA_034933385.1 Burkholderiaceae bacterium
CGATTTCAATGGTGGTCTCGACTGATGGGTTTTTCGCATCGACCAGGCTGATCTCTTCGGCTGTGCTGCGTTTGATACGCCGGATGTCGGCGATGCCTTCTTGTTTCAGGTACGCTTCCGCCAGCGCCGGCAGCAGTTCACTGCCTATGGTGTTCGAGCCGGCAAAGCGGAGCATGGCCGTTGGCGCTTTTTGCGCGGCGGCTGCTTTTGCTGTAGCAGGCGTTGGCGAAAAATACCAGAGCATTGCAAGGGATGTCGCCACAACGGCAAAAATGGCGCCGACGATATGCGCCGGGTTGAAGGACGAGCGGATGGCTGGCGAAGACATTAAATCCTTGCCGCATTGCGGACAGACGAAACCGTTCCCGGAATCGATGGCTAAAGGAACGCCTCGGTCGGCTAACGAGCAGTTCCCGTAATTCGTGCAAATACCGCGCTGTTGGCTCATGGACCACCTTTGTTATAGACGAATTTCACAAAGGGTGAACCGAAAATATGACAGCGTAATGACGTTTGCCGGTGGGCTGCAGCCAGATGTGCATTGTGCCGGAGGCGAAAACGCGAATCGGAATGGTACCGGCAGCAGTGGTTATATTGCTGTTTACTGGTAAGGATTGGGGAAGCCGAGCTTGGCTAGAATACCCGCTTCCAGCGTTTCCATTTCTGCGGCCTCGTCGTCGTCTTCGTGTTCGTAGCCCTGTGCATGCAGCACGCCATGCACGATCAGGTGTGCTGCATGTGCCTCGACAGTTTTCTGTTGCTCGGCTGCCTCGGCCAGCAGTACATCGCTGCACAGAATAATATCGGCGATCACGAGTTCATTGTCGTAATCGAAAGTCAGCACGTTGGTCGCGTAATCCTTGCCGCGGTAATCGCGGTTCAGTTCGCGTCCTTCAGCGGCATCGACGAAGCGCAACGTCAGTTGCGCTGGTGACTGCAGTGCCGCCTGTACCCAGCGCCGCAGCAGCGGGCGCGGCAGAATGTCTTTCAGACGTTCGTAAGCGTATTGCACGGAAAGGGAGAGCTTATTTTTTATTGTCATGTTTGTCTGCTGCTTCATAGGCATCGACAATGCGTGCCACCAGCGGGTGGCGCACGACGTCGGCACTGGTGAATTGCGAAAATGCGATGCCGCGCACATCCTTCAATACGCCGAGCGCATCAATCAGTCCGCTTTTCTGGCCGCGCTGCAAATCGATTTGCGTGACGTCGCCGGTGACTACCGCTTTGCTGCCGAAGCCGATACGCGTCAAAAACATTTTCATCTGCTCGGGCGTGGTGTTTTGCGCTTCATCAAGGATCACGAACGCATGGTTCAGCGTGCGTCCGCGCATGTAAGCCAGCGGTGCGATTTCGATCGCCTGCTTTTCAAACATTTTCTGCGTCTTTTCGAAACCGAGCAGGTCGTATAGTGCATCGTACAGCGGGCGCAGATACGGGTCGACCTTTTGTGCCAGATCGCCCGGCAGGAAACCAAGCCGTTCGCCGGCCTCGACTGCCGGACGTGTCAGCACAATGCGCTGCACGGCATCGCGCTCCAGCGCATCGACCGCGCAGGCGACTGCGAGATATGTCTTGCCGGTGCCGGCCGGGCCGACGCCAAAAGTGATGTCATGTTCCAGCACCGCCTTCAGATATGCGGTCTGGCGCGGCGTACGTCCGCGCAGGTCAGTGCGGCGGGTCTTCAGCACCGGGCTGGTCAGTTCCGATTCGACCAGCTCGCTGGCCGGCATGCCGGCTGCCAGGTTCGCGCTGGTGGCACGTTGTTCGACCAAGGCAAGCTGGATATCGTCGACCGACACCGGTTTGTCTGCCATCGGGTAAAACTGATCGAGGACGTCAATCGCACGCAGCGCGGCATCACCACTGACGAGAAACTTGTCGCCGCGCCGCGTGATGATCACGTCGAGTGCTGCAGAGATTTGCCGCAGGTTTTCGTCCAGCGGCCCGCACAGGTGCGCCAGTCGGGCGTTGTCGACAGGCTGCGGGATGAATTGCAAGGATTGTTGGGCAGATTTTGGTTTCAAGTGGCTTGGCCTCGGTTGGGTATCAAATTGTTTCACCGCGCAGCGAATGCGCATAGGCTTCGGTAATTTTCACATTGACGAATTTCCCGATCAGATTCGCATTGCCCGAGAAATTCACGCTACGGTTATTGTCAGCGCGACCTTGCAAATCGTTCAGGTTTTTCTTGGCCGGCCCTTCGACCAGTACACGCTGTACCGAGCCGACCATTCTTTCACAGAACTTGCGGTCGTTCGCTTCCAGTTGTGTCTGTAACCGTTGCAACCGTTCGCGCTTGACTTCGAGTGGCGTGTCGTCGTGCAATTCCGCTGCCGGCGTGCCAGGACGCGGACTGTACAGGAAACTGAAACAGTTGTCGTAGCCGACATCTTGCACCAGTTTCATCATCGCTTCGAAATCGGCATCGGTTTCTCCCGGGAAGCCGACGATGAAATCGCTGGAGACCGAAATGTCCGGCCTGACCGCACGGACACGGCGGATGATCGACTTGTACTCGAGCGTCGTGTAGCCGCGCTTCATCGCGGCCAGAATCCGATCCGAACCGTGCTGTGCCGGCAGATACAGTTGGCTGGCCAGCTTGGGGACATGGGCGTAAACGTCGATCAGCCGTTGCGTGAATTCCTTTGGATGGCTGGTAACGAAACGGATGCGTTCGATATCGTCGATTTCGGCGATGATTTCAAGCAGTAGCGCGAAATCGGCAATCTGTCCGTCGGCCATCACCCCGCGATAGGCGTTCACATTCTGCCCAAGGAGTGTAATTTCCTTCACACCCTGCATTGCCAGGTGCGCGACTTCATTCAGCACATCGTCAAGGCGGCGCGAGACTTCTTCGCCTCGTGTGTATGGCACGATGCAGTAGCTGCAATATTTGCTGCAACCTTCCATGATCGATACGTAGGCGCTGGCGCCCTCGACACGTGCAGGCGGCAAATGATCGAACTTTTCGATTTCGGCAAAGCGGGTATCAACCTGCGCTTCGCCGCTGGTTTGCCGAGCACGGATCATCTGTGGCAATCGGTGCAGTGTTTGCGGCCCGAACACCAGATCGACGTACGGCGCACGCTCGATGATGGCAGCGCCTTCCTGCGATGCGACACAGCCGCCGACGCCGATTACCATGTTGGGCTTTTGCAGTTTCAGTTCGCGAACGCGGCCCAGTTCGGAAAACACCTTTTCCTGTGCCTTTTCACGCACTGAACAGGTATTGATCAGGACGATATCGGCTTCTTCAATCTTGTCAGTGCGCACGATGCCATCGCTGGCGTTGAGCAAGTCTGCCATCTTGGCCGAGTCGTACTCGTTCATTTGGCAGCCATAGGTCTTGATGAAAACTCTTCTTTGCATGCTGCTATTGTGTACTGGTGGTCGCGCTGGTCGCAGTCGAGGAACTGTTCGACTGCGTCGAATTGGTCAGCGGCTGGCGCGCTTCTGATTCAGTCAGTATCCAGATGCGGTTGATCTGGCCCATGTTGTCTTCGGTGTAGTTGGCCAGGAATTTCATGCCGGCATACGCGGCTTGCACCTGGGTCAGATTTTTGGTGTTCCAGATCCGCAATCCGGCAGACAAATTGCGGGTTGTGCCGTCGACAGTGACGGTCGGATAATTCTCGAACGAGATGACGCCGCGCTTGGTGTTGGACGGGAACAGTCGATCAATCGCCGCAGCCGATACGGCAGTCAGCGCCAGAACTAGGCAGGCTATTAGTTTGTGTATGCGCATGTCATTAGCAAGGGGAACCCCGGTAATTTGTCAGTGTAGCGGAAATGGCGTTCGTTTGCCAAAACCGGCTGATTGAAATTGCCTATCCCGCGAAATGAACAGTTTGGTGCGGATTATTGGCACATCCCCTGCTTATCAGTAGTCGACGTTCTGACGGGGAAGGAAATGCCATGTACCTTATTTTCAAGTACGAGGGTAAGTATCCTCCGGATGTCTGGGTTGCAGCAGGTTCGAGAAAGATGAGGTTGGCTTACATTGACCTTGATCACGTCAAAGCTTTCAACGACCGCTATGGTTTTATCCGTGGTGATACATACGTTGGCAGAGATCCTGCGGCATGTCTTTAACCTGACGTCGATGGTAGCGTTAATCGATCAGCAGGAGGCTCTGGCAAGCTGATTGTCGTGCCAGCAGGTTGCCAAAAGCCGGTGCTTAATAATCGGCAATGTCCGCCGCTTTCTCGCCTTTTTCGTAAATCACGTTGGCGCGCCCGACCAGCAACGGATCGGCAGTGCCAATATTGTTCAGGTCCTTGCCGCTGTACGGGAACTTGTGTAATACGTAGCGCATCGCATTCAGACGCGCGCGCTTTTTGCAATCGGATTTGATAACCGTCCAAGGCGCTTCGGCAATGTCGGTATGGTAAAACATCGCTTCCTTGGCCTTGGTGTAATCGTCCCATTTGTCCAGCGAAGCCAGATCGATTGGCGATAGCTTCCATTGCTTGAGCGGATGCGTTTTTCTTTCTTTAAAACGTGCGCGCTGTTCTTCGCGGCTGACGGAAAACCAGAACTTGATCAGGTGGATTCCGCTACGAGCCAAATTGCGCTCGAATTGGGGGCATTGATGCATGAATTCGTTATATTCGTCTTTGGAGCAAAAGCCCATTACGCGTTCCACACCAGCACGGTTGTACCAGGAACGGTCAAATAGAACGATTTCTCCGGTGGACGGCAGATGTTGAATGTAACGCTGGAAATACCATTGTCCACGTTCGACTTCCGATGGTTTTTGCAGCGCAACTACCTGTGCACCGCGCGGGTTCAGATGTTCCATGAAACGTCGGATGGTTCCCCCCTTGCCGGCAGCATCCCGTCCTTCAAACAGGATGATGACCTTTTGTCCGGTCTCTTTGACCCATGCCTGGAGCTTAAGCAGTTCCATCTGCAGCAGGTATTTCTGTTTTTCGTAACTGTTGCGCCGCATCCGATTCTTGTACGGATAGCCGCCGCGCCGCCAGTCAACGGAAAGTTCATCATCCGGCTTGACGTTTGCCAGTTTGCTGCTAACGCTGTGCTTCAGAAAGGTGTCGTGCAACAGCGCGACATCGTCCTTCGATGCCTCGGGAATGACCGCATCCAGAGTGCGGATGATGCGATTGATCTGTTCCTTAGGCGATGTTGGCGGCTCGTTCGCAACGACCACCGTATCGTTCGGTACAGCAGGGGCTGCTTTAACGGCAATCAGTGGCGTCGCCGATGGCTTGGTAGCAGAGGGGGAAAGGGAGGTGGTGTTGACGGATGTCGTTTGGTCTGTTCGGGTTGCCATGTGTTCGCCTTCGTCATTCTTCCGGAAAATTTGAGCTTGCCCCTGAAATGCGTATCCCATAACAGGTGCGTTTAAGCGGATTTTTTCATCTGTTCCGCC
>JAYFNP010000079.1:0-3637 GCA_034933385.1 Burkholderiaceae bacterium
AATGTGATCGAGACGGCGACGGACAAGCCGCTGTTGCCGCCGTATGCAGTGAAAACCGTCGGCGGCGTCAAAATCGCATTGATCGGTATCACGCTGAAGGGCGCGCCGGCGGTGGTGACGCCGGCCGGGGTCGCTGGCCTGCGTTTCGATGACGAGGCGGAAACGGTTAACCGGCTAGTGCCGGAATTGAAGCAACAGGGCGTGGCATCGATCGTCGTGCTGATGCATCAGGGCGCGGAATCCACGGCGGATGTGGTGAACGACAAATCCTGCCCCGGATTCAGTGGCGAGGCCATTGCCATCGTCGACCGTTTCGCGCCCGAAGTCGATGTGGTGGTCACCGGCCACACGCATGACGACTATATCTGCACCCGGCCGGATGGCAAGCTGATGACGCAGGCTGGCCATTACGGCCGGATGGCGACCAAGATCGATTTGTTGATCGACCCGGCACAGCGCAAGGTGACTGGCAAGGACGCCAACAACCATGTGGTCGTGAATGCCATTGTGGCGACCGACGCGAAGGGCGCGACAACCGGCTTGCCGGCCGGTTATGCGATGTTGTCGCAACAGCCGGTGCTGGAAGCGATGGTCGAACGGTATGCTGCCTTGACCGCGAAGCAGGCCAATGTTGTGGTCGCCCGCATTGCCGCGCCTTTGAGCCGCAAGCAAAACAAGGCGGGCGAAAGCGTGCTGGGTGACGTCGTGGCCGATGCCTATCTGGCGGGAACGTCGGACGCTGCCTACCATGCCGCGCCGGCGCAGGTCGCGTTCGTCAACCCGGGCGGTTTGCGCAACGGCTTGTCAGATGGCGATTTGCAGGTGACTTACGGCCGGCTGTACCGGATCCACCCGTTCGCCAACAATCTGGTGTCGATGGATTTGACCGGCCAGCAACTGTTGCGTCTGCTGGAGCAGCAATGGGAGCAACCGCAGCCGCCAGGCGGACGCATCCTGTCGGTCTCGAACGGGTTTACCTATGTCTGGGATGCCAGTCAGCCTGAAGGAGCGGCCGCTGGCGAGGGGCGGCGTGTCGTGCCTGGCTCGGTCAAGCTGCATGGCGTGCCGATCGAGCCGGACAAGACTTACCGCGTGACCACCAACAGCTTTCTGGCTGCCGGCGGCGACAACTTCAAGATCTTCACGCTGGGCACGAAAGTGCAGGATGGCAGCAATGATCTGGACATGCTGACCGCCTATTTCCGTTCCAGCCAGCCGATTGCGCCGCCCGAGCGGAAGCGCATCAAACGGATCAATTAGCATGACCCATGAATTTTAAAATTTGAGTACACTGGCGGCTTTTATTTTTCACCCTTCAGCGATACAGGAGCCTTTATGTCCGAAGACGGCTTTCATGTGCATGGCCCGCACGACCACGAACTTGAACACGCCGCACACGGCGGCGACGATTTTGCCAGCCGGATTGCGGTCATGACCGCAATCCTGGCGACCATTGGCGCGCTGTTCGGTTACATGGGCGGTGCGACCCAGGCCGATGCAGCGATGTTCAAAAACAATGCCGCGATCAAGAAAACCGAAGCGTCGAACCAGTGGAATTACTATCAGGCGAAATCGACCAAGCAAAACCTGACCGAACTAGCGGCTGAACTGCCCGGCACCGATGTTGCCAAATACAAGACCGAAGTGCAGCGTTACAAGGCGGAAAAAGCCGAGATCATGGCGGAAGCCAGGAAGCTCGAAGCCGAATCGGTCGATTGGGACAAGCGATCGGACGCACGCATGCATGAGCACCATCGCTGGGCGCAGGGCACCACCGCCATTCAGGTGGCCATCGCGCTGGCAGCGATCGCTTTGCTGACGCGCAAGAAATGGCTGCATTGCATCTCTTATGGCGCCGGCGGGATTGGCATTGTGCTGGGCATCCTGGCCTGGCTGCACATCTGATCGTCTCGCGCCGCAACCGATAACGGCGTTGTATGGCCCGTGCCGTACGAGCTGTAGTTTCAGCTCGGCGCGGTGTTCTCGGTTCTGCGGCCAGCCGATAAAAAAGCCGGAGCCTGAGAATCGGAGCGGAATCGGGGTCAGCAGTTTTTCGCACTGCGAAATGACGCCGCACCCCGTTTCCCCCGGTATTCCCCGTCCATTCCGATAAAGTCACCGGGGTATGTGACGGAAAATGCCATTATGGCCAGATTTTCTGAGGCGTATTATAAATACACTAGGCAGTATATTTCAGACCCGAGCAAGCCGAGCGTTGCCTACTTTTCCGCTTTCAACCCCTGTTTCACTGCTACCGGCTTGACGTTCGGGAAGTACACGGTTTTGTAACGTCTGGCGGTATTTGCGGTCCAGGACTGACCGTCGGTGCGCCCGATCGATTGCCAGTACGCCATCAGTTCGGCATTATAAGCTTCGATGGTCGCCTTGTCCGGCACGCCGTGCCATTGTTCGTCGTGACGGAAAGTGGAAACCGGCAGGCGCGGTTTGAGTGGCGGCTCGGATGCGAAATGGCCGATGCAGCAGCCGATGAACGGGAACGTCAGCGGCGGCAGGCCGAGCAGGTCGATCATCGCCTGCGGGTCGTTGCGGATGCCACCGATCATCACCGCGCCCAGACCGAGCGCATGCGCTGCGGTGGTCAGCGTGGTCAGCACGATGCCGGTATCGACGGCGGCGACCGCAAAGCCTTCGAGGCTTTCGTGGATCACCTGTTTTTCGCCGGCATATTCGACCGCAGCCTGGGTCTTGGCGAAATCGGCCACCAGGCAGATGAACACTGGCGCCTTGGCGATCCACGGCTGCCCCCCGGCAATCTCGGCAATCTTCGCGCGCTTGGCCGGATCGCGCACCACGATCAGCGAAGTCAGTTGTGCGTGAATCGACGACGGCGCACGCTGCGCTGCCGCGATGATCGCCTCCAGATCGGCGTCGCTGACAGGTTGGTCGGTGTAATCGCGGTAGCTGCGGTGGGCAAGCAAAACTTCAAGGGCGGCATTCATTGCGCAATCTCCAAGGGTAAAATGGAACAGGCGGATACAATGGTCAAATTATATCCTCGCCGCAAATAATTGGCCGACCTTCAATGTACCGGACTGCATGACTAATCGAACAACGACCATCAGAAATGCGATGTGGCTGCCGTTACGGCACCCTATTTTCCGCAAGATATGGATTGCTTCGATCTTTTCGAATATCGGCACCTGGATGCATGAAGTCGGCGCCGGCTGGCTGATGACCTCGCTTGCGCCTGATCCGCTGATGGTGGCGCTGGTGCAGGCGGCGAACACCTTCCCGATTTTCCTGTTGGCGCTGCCGGCTGGCGCGCTGGCTGACATTCTCGACCGGCGGCGTTACCTGATCGGCACGCAGGTCTGGCTGTTGCTGTCTGCCGGCCTGCTGGGGGTATTCACGCTGACCGGTGCCACCAATGCCGGCTTGTTGCTGACACTTACGTTCGCGATCGGCATCGGTTCCGGCATGATGATGCCGGCCTGGGGCGCGATCATTCCGGAACTGGTGCCACGTCAGGAGATTCAGAGCGCGGTCAGCCTGAATTCGGTGGCGGTGAACGTTTCACGTGCGGTCGGGCCGGCGCTGGCCGGGCTGGTCATTGCCGCGACCGGACGCGGCGGCGTGTTTGCATTGATCGCAGTGTCGTTCGGCGCGGTACTTTTGG
>JAYFNP010000080.1:0-1777 GCA_034933385.1 Burkholderiaceae bacterium
GCCGGCGACGAACGGTACGCCAGCATCCGAAAGTTTGTGCGCCGCGCCCATGTCGTTCGCTTCGACCAGAAAACGTCCATTGTCGGCAATCCGTCGCATCGTCTGCAAATCCGCCTCGGATTCGATCAGCGCCTGTGTCGAAAGCACAGCTTCCTTGCCTGTGGCTGCCAATTTTTCGGCGATCACCAGCCAATCTGCGAGGCGCAGCTCATGCCGCCGCGAGCAAACGACTTCGCCCAGATAGGCAATGTCCAGCGGTGCCGCAACCATTTCGTCGTAAAACGCTAAAACTTGGTCGCGCGGCCAATAGTAAAGCAACGGGCCCAATGACAGTTTCAAGATATTCCCCTATTTCCAGGCGCGATGGTAAGCGCCCAAGGTATGTTGCTGTCCCTCGGCGACCTTGTTCAGCTCGCTCATCCAGGCGGACTTGACTGCGTATTGCTGCGGGTCGCTGCCGCATGCGTCGAGCGCGGCGCGCCAGACGCGCGTCACCTGTGCAACATAAGCCGGACTGCGCTGCCGACCTTCGATTTTTACGGCGCTGACGCCGATTTCCGCCAGCCTCGGCAACAATTCGAGCGTATTCAGGCTCGCCGGTTCTTCAATCGCATAATAACTATCACTGTTGACCTCGAAGCGCCCTTTGCACAGCGTCGGATAACTGGCATTTTCGCCGTCGGCGTAACGATCGATCAGCACACCGTTCAGCCGCGACTCCAGTCCTTTCGGCGTTTGCTGCCAGCGCACCGCTTTCGCCGGCGAGCAGACGCCGTTCGTGTTCGGCGCCTCACCGGTGACATACGACGACAGCGCGCAGCGACCCTCAACCATCACGCACAGACTGCCGAAACCAAAGACTTCAATCTCGACAGGCGTGTTTTTGACCAGTTGCTCGACCTGCGCAACTGACAGCACGCGCGGCAAAATAGCGCGCGAGATGCCGAAATGCCGGTGATAGAAATTAATCGCCTCATAATTCGTTGCCGACCCTTGCACCGACAAATGCAGCCGCAGTTTTGGGTGATTCTCCGTTGCATACTGCATCAGACCGGGATCGGCCATGATCAAGGCATTGACGTCCAGCTGTGCGGCACGGTCGATGGCGGCGCGCCACATGTTCCAGTTCGACGCCTTCGGATAGGTATTCAGCGCAACCAGCACCTTGCGCCCTTTGGCATGCGCGTAACGCACGCCTTCGGCAACCGCTGCATCGTCGAAATTCAAGCCGGCAAAATAGCGTGCATTGGTCGCATCGCGAAAACCTAGATAGACACAATCGGCGCCATTGTCGACCGCTGCCTTCAACGCCGGCAAACTGCCGGCGGGGCAAACCAGTTCCATCATTTTCAGGGAATGGGCAGATTCCTTGCCGGACGGGTTATTCATGGTGCGTGCTACGAATGGCGATATCGAAGGTGAGCATGTTACCAAAGCAAGAAGTGGCCTGCCCAACAGGAGTCGAACCTGTGACCTACGGCTTAGAAGGCCGTTGCTCTATCCAGCTGAGCTATGGGCAGATGAATCAGTTTACGACAAATGAAAAACGGGCTGCCATCGGCAGCCCGTTCAGGGATTTTGGTCGGGGCGAGATGATTCGAACATCCGACCCTCTGGTCCCAAACCAGATGCGCTACCAGGCTGCGCTACGCCCCGAGAAGCGGAATCATACCTTGCCCTGTGGTTGCGGTCAAACGCCTTATCGCAATAGCATTAGGCGACCGCACACTTGGCCGCGATCCGCCTGGCCATCGCTTCGGCAAGCTGCGGCTGTTTG
>JAYFNP010000081.1:0-3279 GCA_034933385.1 Burkholderiaceae bacterium
TGGATGTCAAAGGTCAACGGCGTGCTCAAACAGCACGGTGGGATAAGGAAAAATGGCAAGGTAGCCTCGGACAGGACGCAGACTGCGACGAAAGAAGTCATTTATGCTGCCATGCGTGTACTGCACAAGATGGGTTACAAACTGCAAGACCCAAAAAACCTCAGTGAGCGCCATATAGAAGCGTTGGTCAGACAATGGTGGTTCGAAGACAAAAAGACACCCAAGACGCTGGAAGAGTACCTTTCAAGGCTCAGGCGCTTTTGCGAAATGATGGGGAAGGTAGGTATGGTAAAAAGGGCCAAAGACTACCTGCCAGACGTTCCAGTCAACGAGCTAGTTGTCAGCGCCGTGGCCAAGGAAAGCAAATCCTGGGCATCCAAGAACCTCGACATGACCACGATTTGGCCCAAGATCGATGCGCGCGACAAGAGATTGGGCGCGATTCTCAGGATAGAACTGGCATTTGGGATCAGGCGGGAGGAAGCTCTGAAATGCCGGCCGCACACGCAGGGCTATATCAGTCACTACGCAGTGCTTCCGGGGCAAGGCAAGGGAGGGCGGTACCGGAACGTGATTACCATGACTCAGGCGCAGCGGGACATACTGGACTACGTAAAAAGCGTCATTCCGCGCGGTGAATCGCTCGGCTGGCCGCTTACGAGATCGGGAAAGATTGCCACACTCAAACAAAATCTCAAGCGCTATGACAACGAAATGGCCGCGCTGGGGTTCACAAAAAACGGGTTGGGCGTGACTGGTCACGGACTTAGGGCCCAGTTTGCCGAAAACAACGCGCTGGCGCACGGAATTATTCCGCCGACCATGGGCGGCACGACGACGCAGTATGAAAAGAAAGAGATGAAAGTCAGGCTCGGGAAACTGTCCGAAGCGATGGGTCACGGCAGGGATAGGGTGATGGCTAGCTACTACAGCGCTTTTTCTCGGAAGACGACACCGGACGACGCAAATCGCAGCGTGGTCAATATACAAAAATGCCTGCCGCTGCTGCCGGACGTGGATTTACTCAACATTCCCGCCCAGCACAAAGAAGACTGTTACTACATCCAGCGTCTGATGGGAGAGTTTGACTTGGACATGACCGTCAGGCAGGTTCATGTCCTGTGGATCCGCCACTCCCGCCGGAACGGCGTTGAATGGATGAAACCAGAGCACGAGATTGCGCTGGGCTTGGAATCGCAAGCGATCGAGCTGGCCGAAAAAAAGATAAAACTGTGCGAGAAAACATAAAATCGGAGCCGCAAATATTCGCAATCATCAAAAAACGCAAATAAAATCAAGGTGTTATAAAAAGCCGTTAAAATCTCGGTGTCGCGCTTCGTTGGACGAACGAGCGATTTACCTTAATCACATCGTGCATGAAAAGGGTGAAACCGAACTCGGCGCATTTTGTGTCGATGGAGCCATTTCCAGCATCTTGATCGGCTGATGCCGGTCAAAAAAATAGCCGCGCCTTTCGGGGTCGCGGCTATTTTTGTTTGTGGGTGTTTATTCAATCCGTCGAGGAAAAACTGTGTAGAAGAAATCCGTACCTGATACACGTAGACGGGCGATATATTGTGATTTGTTAAGAAGATCAATTGTGCCTAGATAATTTTTGGACCATGGATTTGACTTACTCTCAATTACCCACGGCAAAGGAGTCTTCTCAATGCGAATGCGAACGTCCGCATACTTGATACCATCAATTGACGTTGCATAATCGACCGCCTCAATTTTTGCAACACGCTGCGACGAAAGTGAGGCTACGCAATACAAGCCAGTAGGTTGATGACGATCTGCGCGCAGTAGAGCCTTTCCTTTTTCCGTCGGCACCAACCCAGGTACCGACGGCTTACCATTGACGCCCGCAAGCATACCCTCGGTCGTGAGGCCAACATCCTTGAGAAGTTTCGCCCCATCGGATGCCAATGCCTCGTCGCGCTGTTTTTTGTCATAAATTGGAATGCTGGCAACAATAGGCACACACCCCAACCCATTGGCAAATTTTTCATTAAGCACCTTCTCGATCTTGGCATGCTCGGAATTTCCGGTCACCGCCTGAACCGCGCTTTTACCTGACTCGCCACACCCAACCAGCGCCAACGCCAGTCCACCCAAAACCATCCATTTGTAAATTTTCATAATCCCCTCTATTTTTGGTTTTATCGTTCAACAGCCTCTTTCTTCTCATTTAAATGCCATATTGATAATCATACATGGGGCGATCGTGCGCGCAACCCGTTCTGGCGCGATTGCGCAACACTATCACTTTCATTACGCCATCTTTTCCACGCGCAGTGCCTTCGGTCCGCGTTCGGAATCGCGATGCTCGAACGTGACGCGGTCGCCGCGTTTCACCGCCTTGTCGACCTGAAACGAGTTGGTGTTAAAAAACCGTTCGATGCCATCGTCGCAGGAAATGAAGCCATATCCTTTTGCGTCATCAAAGAACTTCACAATCCCCGCATTGGGCGGCAACTGCTTCTCGACCGATTCGCCCATGCCGTTTCGCGCCAAGGCCAGCCGTTCGCGCAGGTTGTTCTCGATGGCAGCCATGCCGCCTGACTGGTAGGCATCGTTCATGGAAGCGATCGCCTGCAGTTTCGACAAATCACGCGATGAGGTCGGCGCAACGATGGAACTTTGTTCAAACGCGAAGTGCTTCAGCCGGTCAGCCGTTGATTTGGCGATCTCATCCACCGGTGCCATCGCCATGATGAACCGCTTGCCATCCTTGCCGAACGACACCGACTCGATATCCGCCACCCACACCCGCAAGGTGGCATCCTCGACACGGGTCAGTTGTGAGCGGGATTGAGCGTTTCCAGTGAAGCTGTTGCCAATGCGTAGTTCCGCATCCTGGAACGTTCCTTCAAGCGTGATCCAGAAGATCCGCGACTTGAAATACATGCGCGACCAGAGCAGGTGGCCAATCTCGGAAGCCACAACCGCCGCGGAAATGATGGCCGCGACCACCAGCATGACACGCACGATTTCCATGCGACTCATAGCCGGGAACGAACCCACCCAATCGGTGGCAACCGCCGAGGCAGCCGCCGACAGCAAGACGCACCATGCGCCGATCAGCACCAGCACGAAGACATACTGCACGCCCATGGCCGCCTTGATCGAATCGAATCCCATGTTGAACGAGGCCAATGGCTGCGTTTCTTCAAGAATCGAACCGATGAACGAGCCGCGCTTGCCACCAGTCGGCACCGGCGGCACATTGGCATACGAACGGTTCGGGATGCTCCTTACCCAGCCATCCTGGAAATC
>JAYFNP010000082.1:0-9694 GCA_034933385.1 Burkholderiaceae bacterium
GGCCCCAGCGGATCGGGCAAAACTACTCTGCTCAAGTGCCTGGGTGCTGTTATCGAACCGACGCAGGGGCGCATGACGTTGCGCGGGGAAGTAATTTACGACAAGGGCTGGAAAATCCGCGATTTGCGTGATTTGCGGCGCGACCGGATTGGCTTCATTTTTCAGGCACCGTACCTGATTCCATTTCTTGATGTGACCGACAACGTGGCCCTGCTGCCCATGCTTGCAGGTGTGCCGAATAAGGAAGCGCGTGCCCGTGCGCTGGAACTGCTCGAAGCGCTAGACGTTGCGCACCGCGCCAAGGCCAACCCATCAGAACTGTCAGGGGGTGAACAGCAACGGGTATCGATAGCCCGAGCATTGGCCAACCAGCCCCCGGTCGTTCTGGCAGACGAACCCACTGCCCCCCTGGATAGCGAACGCGCGTTGAACGTGATGGGCATCCTGAATCACATGGCCAGCCAGTTCCAGACATCGATCATCGTTGTCACGCACGACGACAAAATCATCCCGACGTTTAAGCGGCTCTACACCATCCGTGACGGCAAGACATATGAAGAAGCAGGCCAAGGAAGAAGCCTTTAAACACTATCAACCGGTTCCAAATATGAAAACCTCCATGCGCCAATACCTGATTGCATCACTTCTTGCTAGCAGTCTGCTAGCGCTGAACGGGCATGCGTCCAACCTGCTGCAAACCTACAAGGAAGCGCTCACGAACGATGCACAATATGCCAGCGCACGCGCCAGTCTGGTCGCCGGACAGGAAAAGGCACCCCAAGGACTGGCCGGCCTGTTGCCCGCTGTTGCCGCATCCGGCAGCTATACGCGCCTCGAACCTGACTATAGTGCTTCCTACAAGGCAAACACCTACGGCATCACGTTGACGCAGCCTTTGTTCAACTGGGCCAGCATCCAGCAGTACCAACAGGGAAAGTTGTCCGTTGCTGCCAGTGAAGCGACATTTGCACAGGCGCAGCAAGACTTGATCGTGCGCGTTGCGCAAGCTTACTTTGATGTGCTGGCGGCGCAGGATGTCATTACCTTTGTACAGGCACAAAAGGCGGCCATCAGTGAGCAATTGGCCTCAGCCAAGCGCAATTTCGAGGTTGGTACTGCCACCATCACCGACACCCACGAAGCACAGGCACGCTACGATCTGGCTGTCTCACAGGAAATCGCCGGCCTCAACGATCTGGAAGTCAAGCGCACCGCGTTGCAGCAGATTATCGGCAAGACACCAGGCGATTTGGCACCTTTACGTTCCGGCATCGCGATCGCTTCGCCTGACCCCGCCAGAATCGACGCCTGGGTCGGCTACGCCGAAGCGCAAAATTACGGTGTGCTTGGGGCACAGCTTGCTCTTGAAATTGCACAGCGGGAAATCTCGCGCATGCGCGCCGGACACATGCCGACGGTCAATCTGGTGGCTGGACGCAACCGTAACGATTATTCAGGCCCGGGAGTTCCTTCAAGTGCCCGAGATGGCATTACCAATTCGATTGGTGTGCAATGGACGATCCCGCTGTTCTCCGGGATGGGAGTAACCAGCAAGGTGCGCGAGGCCATCGCGCTGGAAGACAAGGCGCGAAACGATTTGGAATACACGCGCCGCACTGCGGCGCAGGGCGCACGCCAAGCATACTTGGGCGTCACCAGTGGTCTGGCACAGGTGAAGGCACTGGAAGCTGCCGAGGTGTCGAGCCAGTCTGCTCTGGATTCGAACAAGTTGGGCTACGAAGTGGGCGTGCGCATCAATATCGACGTATTGAACGCACAGCAGCAACTGTATTCAACGCGCAAGGATCTGGCGAAAGCACGCTACGATGCGGTCATGAACGGACTGAAGCTGAAATCTTTTTCCGGGATATTGAAGGAAGATGATTTGGTCAGAGTGAATGGCTTGTTAAAACACTGATTCTTGGAGGGCTCACAACGATGGATGCAACAACCAGAATGCAATTCCATGTGACAGCGAAACGTCTTGGCCCGCATAGTAGCGAAGCGCATTGCAAGGATGCCTTGATTACGCTCGATACCGACCTTCAAGGGCGTGCCGATGCCTTTAACCCTGCAGAATTGCTGCTGGCAGCTTTGGCAGCCTGCATTATCAAGGGTATCGAGCGTGTTGCCCCCATCTTGAAGTTCAATCTGCGTGGTGTCGATGTGCGAATCGATGGAGAGCGACAGGATGCCCCACCAAAAATGGCATCCATCAGCTACGAAATCGTCGTCGATACGGATGAGCCGGATAGCCGCCTTGAACTGCTTCACAGCAACGTCCAGAAATTCGGCACCGTTTTTAACACTGTGGCGCCTGGGACGGTGCTGACCGGAACACTACGCAGGATGTAACTGAACAAATAAAGGAGTGATGATGCAGTTCTTGAGAGGACACGC
Organism: Burkholderiaceae bacterium; assembly: GCA_034933385.1. Taxonomy (GTDB): domain Bacteria; phylum Pseudomonadota; class Gammaproteobacteria; order Burkholderiales; family Burkholderiaceae_D; genus QZKY01. The sequence continues at coordinate 2,401 of JAYFNP010000082.1, forward strand.
TCGCGCCTTGACGCTTCTGATGGCAATTGGCGCATTTGGTTTGGTCGCAACGGCCGTCACACTGACAGAATTGCTTTCGTTAGCGCCGTGCCACCTGTGTATTTTTCAGAGGGTGCTGCATCTGGCAATCGGTCTGGCGCTATTCGTCGCCTGGATTAGCTGGAATGGACGCTGGATCCCCGTGGTTTCGATGGTCAAGAGCATCGTATTTGCACTCGCAGGTCTCGCAACAGCCGGCTATCAGGTCTGGTTGCAGTGGAATCCACAAACCACTTTTGGATGCGGCGTCGGACAGCGGGACATCATCGAGCGCTTTGTCGAATGGCTGGGTACTCTAGTGCCATTGTTGTTTATGTCTGGTGGTCTTTGCGAGGATGATGACTTGCTCATCTTTGGCCTGTCGATTGCCGTCTGGTCTCTTCTGGCCTTTATCGGCTTTCTGATCGGGGGGATATCATTGCTCGTAGCTCGGTCGAAGTAGAGGATGACGCAATGCTTGGCACCATAAAGCGCAATATTTTCCATAATTAGTCTTACACTAAACCCTTAGGCTTTTTTAGAAAGGGTATTGCATGAGCGATCACGATGTAGCGAGTGATGATTCCACTGAAGTTAAACCGACCGCACCGAATGGTTTTAATATTTGCGTCAAAGGTATTTCTGATGAAGTGCATGCCACGCAATTTGGACAGCGAGTCGGCGCGTTTGTTGTTGAGCTAAGTCGTTACTTCGACCTCGGTCAGCTCGATGCCCTGACAATCGCACATGACTATCCGCAAGCTTTACTGGATCTGGATCGAGGGTACGTTACATCGCATAAGCTCACTCCTTCGAACAACGATGCGGTTGGAGTAGGCATGGCTCCAGCAGTTATGCGGGATGGCCAACTGAAAAGCCACCTAGTTTTGAATGCTGCTTTTATCCTCCCGATAGAGGATGAGGAACATGAGTACTTTTCATTGGCTTTCCACATATTGGCCCACGAATGTGCCCATGTCGAGGCAACAAACAGGTTCAACTCCGCATTCCCTGGCATTTTGCTGCAGCTACCACTTCCGGCTCATGCAGCCTATAGGTATGATGTCATTCTTGCCTGCTGGGATGAATATATTGCTTGTCGTCTTTGCGCAGGATTCGGCAGAGACCCAACTGACGACTATGAGAGCACCTTCCTTGAACGCCTGATTGATGTGCGTCAGCAGGCCAACCAATGCATCATAGATTACCGAATCCACAGAAACATTGATCAGGTTCTGGGTGACATGTACCGTATTTATGGTGGGTTGATGAAAATCACCTCTTACCACCTCGGAAATCTTTCAGGAAGAGATCTATCTCCGGCAGACATGCAAAGAACGGCTGATGCGCTATATGGGCACTGGTATGCGGGATTCTTTGACAGGTTGCGTACTGCTCTTGAAGATATCGCGGACCAATATGGGGCTTGGACAGACTTCGCAGCTTTCGATGTCATCGGTGATCTGGTAGATGAACTGATTGCCGATGGAGGCGTTTACATTACCCCCAACTCTGACGGCTCCATGCATGTCAACATCCCATATACGCCAGAAACCATGCCCTTAGAATAATCGGTCTCGCCACCAGCAGATTGGCTACGATTATTCATGAGGTTCTTCCTTATTTGCGCGACCGTTCAACCAGTTTTGTCATGACCTGCATGGTGGCAGCATGTTACGCGGTTTCGGAGTCCCCTACGCAGGGACACCGGCTGACGATGGATGGCGATGTCACATAGCGTCCATCAACGACCAGCAGCGGCACGCTTTCAACCTTGTAGCCTGCGCTCATGTTTGCCAAGGAATTCACCTTCTCTTGCACCACAGCAAAATTGTAGTGTTGAAGGAATTGCTCCCTGTCGATGCCCAAACGTGCAACAAAATCGGCGGCAGCCCTTTCACTCCCCAGCCGTTGGCGTTCAACCTGCACTGCATGGAAAACCTTGTCGCGAATCTTTTCCAGTTGCCCCATGGACTCCAAAGCAAAATAGATCCGAGCTTCACGTGGAGAAACTGGAATGCGCTTGAACGCAATCTTGTTGCCCTGTTTCTTTACCCATTCAGACAATGGTCGATCCAGCGCGTGGCAATGACTGCAAAAGTATCCGAAGAACTCGATGACCTCAACTTTTTTACCAGCTGTAGTGGGCTGTGCGTTGGGGAGAGTCTGGTACTTAACCCCGTTGCCAGGATTCGACGGGGATGCGGATGCACATATCGATATGATTGCCAGCGCTGAAATCCTAGCACGCATCATTTGCGCCAAAGAATGACCGTGGGCCGTTACAAAAATATTTTCGAAAATCCCGCGTCTTTTTGCGACCTTATCCGTCTTCATTAGACGGACTAGTAATTGCTGCACCTGGCTCATTAAAAGAATTTGGGCATCCGTAATGCATTACTTGGTTATTCTCAAACAAGGCCGGCAAGTTTGAGCATATAAATGAAATTGCACCCCGTCGTGCCGGGAAGCCTTGCACTTCAGCACCATGACCATGTGCTAAAACACATGGTGCAGGCACGAAGACAGCCAATGTAAATAGACAGATAAATCATGTCGCTTACTTTTTACTTAATCGCTGCACCCGTTGTGTTCCTGTTTTCAGGACTCACAGCCATGGCTGGAATAGGGGCTGCCTTCCTGTTTGTTCCATTTTTCTATTACCTTGGTGTGCCACTCTCTGAAGCGGCCCCGGTCGCTCTGCTACTGAATGCCGTCAGCCTTTCGCTTGCTACGGTTAATTATTGGCGCGGTCAACTTATTGACTGGCGCGTCGCATTCCCTGTGGCTGTCATTGCCGTTGTGTTTGCCCCCATTGGCGCTCGCCTTACTCCATACGTTGATAAAGGCACTTTGCTGCTTTTATTCGCGTTGTTCCTGGTCTTTGCCGGAGCCATGATGCTGTTTTACCAACCGCAGGCACGCTCTCAAGGTGTTGGGGCGGAAAAAGTCTGGCTGGTCGGCACTGGCGTGGGGAGCGTCGCTGGTTTTGTCGGTGGTCTGCTTGGCGTAGGTGGCGGAAACATCATTGTTCCGGCGCTCAACTGGCTAGGTCTTGATACCAAACGCGCCGCAGCAACCAGTGCCGTGGCAGTCATTTTTTCATCGCTCTCCGGATTTCTTGGCCATGCCACGTTGGGAACGATGGATATGACGATGTTAGGAATCATGGCAATCATGGCGGCCGGAGGGTCGCTCGCCGGATCACATTTGATGAAAGAAAAACTATCCAGCTACCAACTCAAGAAGATCATTGGTGTCGTTTTGTGGTTGGTGGCGGCAAAGATGTTTATTGACGTTTTCAAGTAGTCCTTCTTATCGAGGAGAATCTTATGACAACGCAACATATCGCCCCAGCCTGGGCATTTGAATTCCATGGGCACCAATGTCCTTTTATGCCTATAGGTTATCGGATGGGTCGCCTTGCCCTTGAAAAACTCGGGGTAGAAAGGGAAAAAGACCACGGTTTCTTTGTGGTTGCAGAATTAGGCGAGGGACATCCCCAGACATGTCTGATGGATGGTCTACAGGTGGCTACTGGCGCCACCTTCGGCAAGCTTCTTATCTCCAAAACTTTTTACGGGAAACTTGCCGCCACCTTCTATCATCCCCAGAAAGAGGCTGTTCGCATTTCGCTCAAACCTGATGCGGTCGACGCAATGGGCAAGTTCGAATTCATCGCCATAAGGAAACAAGGAGTCGAACCATCCCAGATCCCTGCGCAGAAGAGCGAAGAGGTTATTCGTTGGGTCTATGAACAAACGGACGAAACACTGTTTGCCGTGGAGCTCAAACCCGATTTTCAATTCAAGCCCGTAAAAGGGTCATTTAACAAGACTAAATGCAGCACTTGTGGCGAATACGTGTTTGATCGCTACGTGAGGATGAAGGATCAACACCCAGTTTGTATCCCGTGTTCGGGTTATTGAGTTCGCTCCATCTGGCCGCCATGCTTAATTGATATCGTTCAGAACGCAGAATATTTCAATAATACTGCGTCTTTTTTCAAGCTATTCCGTCTTCATGAGCAATCGCGCCAATGCGTTAAATTGAAAGTAAATAGAATCATGCCTGCAACAAATGTACAGCTAAAACCATGGCCAAAACGGCAGCCAGTGGCTTTCCTCATTGTGGCTGTCCTCGCATGGTTTGGCCTATACGAGGCTCTGGCTCCTGTGTCCGAAGCGATCGTGGCCGTTTTGCCGGTCGATCGTTCTTCGCATTTTGGTAGTGCACTGCAATTCTTCTTCTATGACACGCCCAAGGTATTGCTGCTCCTGACCGGCATCGTGTTCGTGATGGGAATGATCAATTCCTATTTCACCCCGGAGCGCACCCGCGCGCTGCTGGCTGGACGATCGGAGGGTGCCGCCAACGTGATGGCTGCTTCGCTTGGTATTGTGACGCCGTTCTGCTCCTGTTCTGCCGTTCCCTTGTTCATTGGTTTTGTGCAGGCTGGCGTGCCACTAGGCGTGACATTTTCTTTCCTGATTTCCGCGCCGATGGTGAACGAAGTCGCCCTGACCTTGCTGTTCGGGCTTTTCGGATGGAAAGTCGCGCTGCTGTACCTTGGCCTCGGGTTGGCAGTCGCCATCGTATCCGGCTGGATCATCGGGCGGTTAAAAATGGAAGCGCATCTTGAGGACTGGGTACGCGAGATGCCGCATATACATGTCGAAGCTGGTGTGAGTTCACTGACACTGGGTGAGCGCATCGATGCAGGTTTTGCCAGCGTGCGTGAGATTGTCGGTCGCGTCTGGCCGTACATTCTCGCCGGTATTGCGGTCGGCGCCGGCATTCATGGTTATGTGCCGCAGGACTTCATGGCCAGTTTCATGGGTAAGGATGCCTGGTGGTCGGTGTTGCTGGCTGTCATGATCGGTGTACCGATGTACACCAATGCTGCGGGTATCATCCCAGTGGTGCAGGCCCTACTGGCAAAAGGCGCTGCGCTCGGTACGGTGCTGGCGTTCATGATGAGCGTGATTGGACTCTCATTGCCGGAGACCATCATATTGCGCAAGGTACTTAAGCCCCGTCTGATAGCCACATTTGTTGGCGTGGTCGCCACCGGCATCCTGATTGTCGGATACGTTTTCAATGCAGTTTTGTGATTAACCTCAAGGAGATAAAAATGGACGTCAAGGTACTCGGGTCTGGCTGTGCCAATTGCAGCAGCACGATCGCCCAGATTGAGCAAGTCGCCAAGGCGAAAGGCGTAGCAATTTCGTTAAGCAAGGTTCAGGACTTCAAGGAAATTATGAGCTATAGCGTTATGTCCACGCCTGCTGTTGTGATTGACGGCAAGGTCGTGCATGCAGGTGGCATCCCGTCACGCGACAAAATCGAGAGTTGGTTCTGACGGTTGTGGCGACGAAGATCGGACGAATCTGATGATCGCTTCGAACAATTCGGCATGCGGTGGTGATGTCGCGTCTTATCTGACCGGTGCGCGCACTCGATTCGGACCGCACTTTATCGACTCGCAACTGAAAGAGAGCGATTTCGTCGTTAAGGGAATTACCATCGGAGAAACAGTGCACGTGGCAACCAATGCGGCAACTTATCCAAAGAATGTCGTACCCAGATGAAGAAAATCGAGTTCGGCCAGTTCTCTCCGGCCGATATTGATTTGTTCCAGGATCTGCATGGGCATATACCAAAAAGTTGGTTAGCCGTCCGGCAATCGCTTCGGTCGATGTCACGAAGAACCTGATTACGCTTGGCCTGTGCCGGCCTGCAAAGAACTTGGAAAGCGCCGCGACAATGGCTTAAAGAATGTTCCTGATAGTAGCAAGTAGCACCTCATACCACAAACAAAATTTCACAGTAAAGAAGGAGTGGTTATGTTCAATACCATCAGTTTTATCGGGGCGGGCCGCATTGTTCGCATCATGCTCGAAGGCTGGGGAAAGGCAAACGCTTTGCCAGCCAACATCCTGGCGTATGACGCCAAACCTGATGCTGTTTCCGCACTGCAGAAATCATTTCCCGGCGTGAAAGCCGCTACGTTGGCAGAATGCGCAGACGCCGATCTGGTTTTTGGAGCCTTGCATCCGCCAGCGATGGGGGATGCACTGGAACAAATCGGCAAGCATCTGCGTCACGAGGCCGTTCTCTGCTCGTTGGCGCCCGTTCTTCGGCTTCCTGCTTTACAGCAAAAGCTGGGCGGCTTTACCCGCATAGTCCGGATGAACCCGAATGCTCCGAGCATTATAGGTTCAGGATTCAATCCGGTTTCATTCGACCACAACATGCCGCAAGAGACCCGAAATGCGTTCCTGGACTTCATCAAGCCACTGGGAGCCTGTCCGGTGGTGGAAGATCACATGATCGAAATCTATGCTGTCGTCACAGCCATGGGGCCGACCTATTTCTGGTTCCAGTTCGAAGAATTGCGCCGTATGGCGGAGGGCTGGGGTATGGGGGTTGAGGAAGCCAAGAAGGCTATGGCGGCCATGTTACATGGTGCCGTCGACACGATGTTTGGTAGCGACTTAACACCAGATCAGGTTATGGATCTGGTGCCCGTGCGACCGATGGCGGCTGATGAAGACGCGATTCGCGAAATGCTGCAAAACCGCATCTTGGCCATCCATGCCAGACTGCATCCCTGGTTGCAGAAATAACCATCCGTCAGTGTGGGGATGGCGTAACGTTATCCCCATGATGGCGCATTATTTATTAATTAACATTCCTTAGGAAGCTACAATAACTTCCAGCTGATACTTTCTCCAGCGGCCAATGGTACGACAGTAGTGTTTCCATATTGAACCTCATCTGGAACTATCCAGCTTTCACGCTTCAAGGTCACTTTACCAGTGTTACGCGGCAATCGATAAAAGTCCGCACCATTAAAACTGGTAAAGGCTTCCAGGCTATCCAACGCACTTATCTGTTCGAATGCAGTCACATAAAGTTCCAGCGCATGCAGCGCGGTATAACACCCGGCACACCCGCAAGGATGTTCTTTTAACTCTTTGGGATGCGGCGCAGAATCTGTACCGGCGAAAAAACGGTCACAGTCACCAGTAGCAGCGTCCACCAAAGCTTGACGGTCAGTTTCATGCTTCAATATTGGCAAACAATAGTAGTGAGGTTGAATACTGCCATGAAAAATCACGTTGCGGTTGTACAGTAAATGATGTGGTGTAATGGTGGCGCCGATCGAATCCGAACCGGATGTGACATATTGAGCAGCCTGTTTGGTCGTAATATGTTCGAGCACAATACGAAGTTCTGGCATATCTTTTTGCAAGGGGATAAGCACCCTGTC
>JAYFNP010000083.1:0-2326 GCA_034933385.1 Burkholderiaceae bacterium
TTGCGCAGATCGCCGATGTTGACCGCGCACGCGGCCAGCACTTCGGCTGCCGAAGGATTGTCCAGCAGAGCCAACAGCAAATGTTCGACGGTGATGAATTCGTAACGAGCCTGTCTGGCTTCGACAAACGCCAGATGCAGACTGACTTCCAGTTCCTGCGCAATCATGCTTCCTCCATCACGCATTGCAGCGGATGCCCTTCATTGCGGGCATGGGTTAATACAAGTTCCACTTTGGTGGATGCCACATCCTTCGAAAACACGCCGCACACTCCTTTGCCTTCATTATGCACCTTCAACATGACCTGGGTCGCCGCCACACGATCCATGCTGAAGTGTTCCTGTAAAACGGTGACAACAAAATCCATTGGCGTGAAATCGTCATTCAGCAGCACCACCTGATACATCGGCGGTGGCATATGCGTTTTTGTTTTGCGTTCAAGAACAACTTCGTCGTTTTGCCTGGTTGCCATCTGTCTGTTCAGTCATTGTAGCGGCGCATTGTCGGCGCGATGCGCCAATCTAAGCGGTTTATACGCTTCTAATCTTACGCGAATTCAGGGGGGCTTGCAGATGGCATTACGGCAAATCCACAACAGAAAAGCGTTGTTGCGACGGTTATCATCGCGAAAATCGGTTTTTCATAGCCGGAATCACACGGAATGGCTTGACTTTGCTACTTATTCACCCAACAATTATGTGGATTGCTCTTTGCAAGCATCCATGTTTGCGTGTCAATTGAAGTATGCAGTGAGCCAGTCTAGTAAGAGGTGTTGTCGTATGGCGCTTCTTGCTTTTACGCTCGTGTGATGAGTCCCTATAAAAGAAAGATCCGTTATGGCAACAGGTACTGTGAAGTGGTTCAACGATTCCAAAGGTTTTGGTTTTATAACCCCTGACGATGGCGGCGAAGATTTGTTCGCTCACTTTTCCGCGATTAACATGAATGGATTCAAGACCTTGAAAGAAGGTCAGAAGGTCCAGTTTGAAGTCACGCAAGGTCCGAAGGGCAAGCAAGCTTCTAACATTCAGTCTGTCAGCTGATATCGGCACGACAGCAAGAAAAAACCCCGCCACCGTGGGGTTTTTTTACGCTTAGCGTCGAGTAGTCAATTATTCGTGCCAGCAAAGGCTTCACGCAAACCCGCGCCGATGCCTGTCTGCCCGTGCGGCGGAGGGGTGTTTGCCGATTGCTGTGGACGCTTTATCAGCCAAGGCGCTGTTCCGCAGACGGCACTTGAGTTGATGCGAGCGCGTTATTCGGCCTATGTGTTGCGTGACGAACGGTATCTGCAGGCAACCTGGTACGGGTCAACCTGTCCAGAACGGGTGCTGCAGGATGACGACGGCATTAAATGGCTGTCGCTGCAAATTCTTGGGCATCAAGAGCGGGAAGGCGATGCGACGGTCGAATTCGTTGCACGCTACAAATTGCATGGTCGCGCGCAAAAGCTTCACGAAATCAGCCGCTTCGTGTGCGAACAGGGGTGCTGGTATTACCTAGATGGCAGTTTCCCTGACGCCAGTTCATAGCATTCACAGGATTTGGCAGGGTATGTATGAAAAAATACCCGCCTGGCCAGATGTTATGCGGCCATTTATAAATACAACCCCCAGTATATTTTTAGGGCAAAACGGCTTCGACCGCGCGTTCAGTAGCCGCGTATCCGATTGACGATGCCCGTCACGGCTTCGCCGTGTTCAAACGCCAGCAGTTTTTCGGCGACTTGGCGTACAGTGTCGTCGCGCCAGGTTTCTGCCGCCATGTGTGGCGTGATGGTGATGTGCGGGTCGCGCCAGAACGGGTGATCCGTGGGCAGCGGTTCTTCATCGAAAACATCCAGCGTCGCCGCCGCGATCTGGCCGGATGTCCGCGCCGCCAGCAGATCGGTTTCGACCAAATGCGCGCCGCGGCCGAGGTTGATCAGATATGCGCCATACGCCAGCTTATTCAGTGTGTCGCGATTCAGAATGCCGGCGGTTTCCTGCGTTAGCGGCAACAGGCAAATCAGCACCTTCGCTCCCTCAAGGAATTCGTCCAGCGCGTGGTCGCCGGCAAAACACTGCACGCCGGGCAGGTTTTTCCGGCTGCGGCTCCAGCCGCGCAGAGGAAAACCGAAATGCAGCAAGGCTTGCGCGACACGGCTGCCGATCGCGCCCAGTCCCATCAGCCCGATGGTGAAATCCCGTTTGCGGTTCGACGCCAGAAATTGCCATTCCCGTTTTTGTGCCTGTTGCTGATAATCGTCGAACCGACGGAAATAGCGCAGCACCGCATGGGCCGCATATTCGGCCATCTGCACGCCCATGCCGGCGTCTTCCAGCCG
>JAYFNP010000084.1:0-5976 GCA_034933385.1 Burkholderiaceae bacterium
CAGATGATCTACCCGTGTCGTCGCATCGAGATCGGGGGCAGTAACGGCAATTTCGAGAAAACCGTTGATCACGGTCAACGGTGTCCGCAACTCGTGCGATGCGTTGGCGACGAAATCGCGCCGCATTGTTTCGAGGCGATCCGTTTCAGTGGCGTCATGCGTTACCACGATTTGACGGCGATTCTCGAACGGAATGATCTGCAAGATGAGATGCCGGTCATGAAGAGTCAGCAGCAACGGCTGGTCGTAGCGTCCCAAAATCAGGTAATTGATGAAATCCGGATGGCGTACCAGATTGGTGACGCGCATGCCCTTGTCGCGCGCCATGGTCAAGCCCAGATGCCGCTCGGCGACCGGGTTGCACCACTCCAGAAACAGCACATCATCCATGAGAACCACACCGTCGGGGAGCAGACTCATCGCCTGGCGGAAACGCGCCAGCCATTCGGTGAGTTCGGCCCGGCTTTTTTCTTCGTCGCGATGCAGCTTGTACAGTCGCGCCAGAACGGCACTCCAGGCCCCCCAGCCGTCGGGCATTTTTTCGGTTTCCGGGAAATCGAGCCAGATATTCAGTAAATACAGGTAGCGCAACTGAATCGCCACCAGCGCCGTCATCGCAAACAGACCTGCCAGCAAGCCGACAATCGGATTGACGTAATACCCGATCACACCTGCGCCGATCCAGATGAGCGCCATGCGCAACGCGGCCGGAATCCAGAAAAGGACGTAGGGGTTCATCAACAAATCAACAGATTATTTGGCTGACAGCATATAGCCCACGCTGCGCACGGTCTTGATCAGAGTTTCAGCCTCTTTCAAGGCTTTGCGCAAGCGCAATACATGGACATCGACGGTTCGCTCCTCGATTTCGACATGCTGCCCCCAAACCTTGTCCAGCAATTGGCTGCGGGAAAAAACCCGTTCCTGATGCGCCATCAAAAATTGCAGCAAACGGTATTCAGCGTGCCCAATATCGATTTTTTGCCCGTTCAGTGTAACAGAACAGCTAACCTGCTCCAGCACCACCGGCCCCGCCTTCAGGATTTCCTGGCCGTGCTCGGGCTTGTTGCGGCGCAACAGCGCATTGATGCGCGCCGTCAGTTCGCGCGGCGAGAAAGGCTTGGTCACATAATCGTCGGCGCCTCGATCCAGGCCCGCAATTTTGTCTTCCTCTTGCCCTTTGGCCGTCAACATGATGACTGGAATCGCGTTGAAATTGTGATCGCCGCGTATCCGCGACAGCAGCTTCAAACCGCTTTGGTCGGGCAACATCCAGTCCAGCTGGATCAGGTTCGGAATTTTCTGCTGAAGGCTGCTCCAGGCTTCGGCAAACGTCTGTACGGCAACCGGATTCCAGCCACCTGCCTTGACGGTATATGACACCAGTTCGACAATCGCCGGTTCGTCCTCGACAATCAGGATGGTCGTCTGATCATTAGGCATCATCTTGTCGGCTCCTGATAATTACACTGTTTGTTCGGTATTGACGGATGAATAATCACTGTGCCGGATATCCTTGCCATCAACCACATAAATCACCTGCTCCGCGATGTTGGTCGAATGGTCACCGACACGTTCGATCGATTTGGCGATCCACATGATGTCCAGCGATGCGGGAATGGTCGGCGGATCCTCTTTCATGTACGGAATCAGGTTGCGCATCATCGCATGAAATTCATAGTCGATCAGGGCATCGCGCCCAATCAGCTTGATCGCCAGTTCCCTGTCCAGCCGCGCAAATGCATCCAGCGCATCATGCAGCATGCTGCCAGCCGTTTCCGCGATCATTTTAATCTTGTCGTACTGTTCGACCAGCTGATATTCGCGACTTTGCAGATTCTTGGTCGAGCGCGCAATCTTGGTCGCCTCGTCACCGACGCGTTCCAAATCGGTGATCACTTTCGTCGTTGCCATCACGGTGCGCAAATCATTCGCAGCCGGCTGGCGCCGGACGATCAGATTGGTGCAGGCACTGTCCAGACTGACTTCCAACCGGTTGACTTCAACATCAGAGTTCAGCACTTTTTCCGCTTTGACTACATCCCGGTCAAACAGCGACTGGATGGCGTCCTGAAACTGTACCTCGACCAGCCCCCCCATCAGCAATACACGGGAGCGTATCGCTTCGAGATCCAGGTCATATTGTTTCGATAAGTGATCCTGCGGCATGCGTATCTCCATCTCAGTTGCTACGATAAATTATTCAATCTGGTCATTCAAGCGATTCCTAGCCGAAACGCCCCGTGATGTAGTCCTGCGTTTCACTTTTCTTCGGGCTGAGGAAAATCTGGTCGGTTTCACCAAATTCAACCAGTTCGCCCAAATACATATAGGCGGTGTAATCCGAGCAGCGCGCCCCCTGCTGCATGTTATGGGTAACGATCACGATGGTGTAATCCTGTTTCAATTCATTGATCAATTCCTCGACCTTGGCGGTCGATATCGGATCCAGTGCCGACGTCGGCTCGTCGAGCAGCAACACTTCCGGCCTGACCGCGACACAACGTGCGATGCACAGCCGCTGCTGCTGGCCGCCAGACAGGCTCAATCCGCTCTTGTCGAGCTTGTCCTTGACTTCGTCCCATAACGCCGCCTTGTTCAATGCCCATTCGACCCGTTCATCCATTTCACCGCGTGACAAGTTCGAGTACAGGCGCACGCCGAACGCAATGTTTTCGTAGATCGACATCGGAAACGGCGTCGGCTTCTGGAACACCATGCCGATCCGCGCGCGCAACATGTTCACATCTTCTTTCGGGTCGAGAATGTTTCTTCCCTGGAACATAACATTACCGGTCGCACGGTGCCCTGGATACAGGTCATACATCCGGTTCAGCGTGCGCAGCAAAGTCGATTTGCCACAGCCCGAAGGGCCGATGAAAGCCGTCACCTGCTTGTCGTGAATCGTCAGGTCAATGTTTTTCAGTCCCTGAAAATCGCCATAGTAAAAATTCAGCCCGGAAATCTCAATATTGCCGCCGCCAATGACATCACTGGCCGGATTGTCGTTAAGTTGGGTATTCATCTGATCCATTCCGATAATTAGCTTTGTACGGTTTGCCTGAAAAAAATGCGTGATGCGATGTTCAAGCCCAGCGCGCCAAACGTGATCAGCAGCGCACCGCCCCAGGCCAGCGCACGCCAGTTGTCATACGGGCTCATCGCGAACTGGTAAATCACTACCGGCAAATTGGCCATCGGCTGGTTCATATTGGTGCTGAAAAACTGGTTGTTGAGCGCAGTGAACAGCAGCGGCGCGGTTTCACCGGAAATTCGCGCGACAGCCAACAACACTCCGGTCAAGATACCTGCCCGGACAGCGCGCAACCGGATCGTCAGCGCCACCTTCCAGCGCGGCGCCCCAAGCGCATAGGCCGCTTCGCGCAAGCTGATCGGCACCAGGTCGAGCATGTTGTCCGTAGTACGGATAACAACCGGAACAGCAATCAGCGAAATCGCAAAACTGCCTGCCCATCCGGAAAAATGCTTGGCATGGGCAACGTAAATCGCATACACGAACAAACCTATGACGATCGACGGTGCAGACAGCATGATGTCCACCACGAAGCGCGTTGCCTGAGCGAACCAGCTTTCTTCGCCAAATTCGGCCAGATAGATCCCCGCCATGATGCCAACCGGCGTGCTGATCAAGGTCGAAATCCCGACCATCATCAAGCTGCCAACGATGGCATTCGCCAACCCGCCATTCTCGCTGCCAGGCGCAGGCGTGCTGGTGAACAGCACGGCCGGACTGATGGCGCTGAAACCTTTGATCAGCAGCGTTACCAGGATCCACGCCAGAAACAGGATGCCGATCGCCATCGCACAAAACGACAGAAAGATGCCCATGCGGTGCGCCAGCAAACGCCTGCGGTACACCGGATTCGATGCAGTCTTGTTCATTTCAATCCCTCCTTGCGGGACATTCTCAGCAACATCAGTTTGGCGCCAGCCAGCACGATAAAGGTGATCACGAACAGGATCAGGCCAAGCGCAAACAGCGATGACACATGCAACTTCGATTCGGCTTCGGCAAATTCATTCGCCAGCGTCGAAGCGATACTGTTCCCGGCCGCGAACAGCGACCACGACAATTCATGTGCATTGCCAATGACGAACGTGATTGCCATCGTTTCGCCCAGCGCTCGTCCAAGGCCGAGCATCACGCCGCCAACCACGCCGCCGCGCGTGAACGGCAAAACGATCTTGCGCACCACTTCCCATTTGGTGCAGCCGAGCGCATAGGCGGATTCTTTCAATACCTGGGGAACGATTTCGAAAACATCGCGCATTACCGACGCAATGAACGGGATGATCATCACCGCCAGAATCACGCCGGCAGTCAGGATGCCGATACCCATCGTCGGGCCGTCGAAAAAACGGCCGATGAACGGCATTTCTCCCAAAGTGCGCTGCAGGAAAGGTTGCACATGATCGGCAAATAGCGGCGCAAACACGAACAGGCCCCACATGCCGTAGATGATGCTGGGTATGCCCGCCAGCAGTTCGACTGCGGTTCCCATCGGCCGGCGCAGCCAAACTGGGCAAATCTCGGTCAGGAACAGCGCAATCCCGAAACTGACTGGAAATGCAATCACCAACGCAATGAACGAAGTCAGCAGCGTGCCGACGATTGCGATCATTGCGCCGTATTGATCGTTCACCGGATCCCATTCGATGGTGGTGATGAACGATGGGCCGAATTCCTGAAACGCCGGCCATGCACCATGTATCAGCGCCACGATGATACCAGCCAGCACGATAAACGCGAACAGCGCGAAACCGAGCGTCACCTTGTGAAACAAGACGTCCTGGAATCGCTGCCTGCGCATCGCAGTAGCCATCTGCTGAACCGCAATCGCGGCCTCAGCAGCTGTTTTGCTTGAATCGACAGAATGCATGGTCCTCAGCACAATATTTGTACTCATGTTGATATGGTCTGTTCCGCCATCCGCAAATCAGATCCGGCAGATGGCTGATTGAAAAAAGAACCGATTACCAGATTGCTTTTCCGGAAGCATCCTTGATCTGTTTTTTCCACTGACCCTCCACCAGCTTGACCACTTGCGGAGGCATGGCGACATAATCCAGATCGGCCGCCATTGCGCCGCCGTTACGATATGCCCAATCAAAGAATTTCATCACTTCTTTGGCTTTCACGGCATCGGCTTGCGACTTGTGCATCAGAATGAACGAAGCACCTGTGATCGGCCAGCTATGCTGGCCAGGCTGGTGGGTCAGCACCACACCGAAACCTGGTGTCTTGGCCCATGCTGCGCCTGCAGCTGCGGCCTTGAAGGTGGTGTCATCCGGCTGCACGAAACGGCCGCTGCGATTTTTCAGCTGTGTGTAAGTAATCCGGTTTTTCTTTGCATATGCATATTCGACATAACCGATCGAACCCTTGATACGCTGCACGTTCGCCGCAACGCCTTCATTGCCCTTGCCGCCTACGCCTGCCGGCCATTTGACGGCGGCGCCTGCACCGACCTTGCTCTTGAATGCCGGGCTGGTTTTCGACAGGAAATCAGTCCACAGAAACGAGGTGCCGGAAGCATCAGCACGATGCACAACGGTGATACTGCTTGCGGGCAGATTCAAACCCGGATTGAGCGCCGCAATTTCGGGAGCATTCCATTTGGTAATCTTGCCGAGATAAATATCGGCCAACACCGGGCCGGTAAATTTCATCAGCCCCGGTGCGACGCCATCCAGATTCACGATCGGCACCACACCGCCCATAATGGCTGGAAACTGGACCAGTCCGGCCGCATTCAGTTCTGCTGCGCTCAGCGGTTTGTCGGATGCGCCAAAGTCGACTGTCTTTGCCTTGATCTGCTTGATGCCGCCGCCCGAACCGATCGACTGATAGTTCATGCCGACGCCGGTCGCTTGCTTGTAGCTTTCAGCCCCTTTGGTATAAATCGGATACGGGAACGAATCCCCTGCGCCCGTGATATTCACAGCCAATGCCGA
>JAYFNP010000085.1:0-4664 GCA_034933385.1 Burkholderiaceae bacterium
AAGTTAATGTGGTGGTAAAAAACATAAGATCTATAAATTATATTAAACCAACCTAATAGTATTGACTCGATATAAAACCGCTTCTAAAATTCGCCCGACTTTAACAACTACGACGCCTTCGGGCAACGCAGCGGGCGGACAGGCGAAAAGGTAGCCGCAGCATATTTCGTGGGGAGCGGGGCCCCAAACAACATTTTAAGGAGTGTTTTCACAAGGCGTCTGCCTTATCCCCGAGAAAAGTCGTTTGCAACTGACCTGAATCCAACCGGTGCAGGCAGACAAGAGCAGGCGACACCGATGTCTGTCGAGCCCAAAATGCGGCGGCAGGCGAGAGGCAAAAATCTGATTCGCGGTAAAGACAATGCGTGCAGGGAATGCAGCTTGAAGCTGTGAATCGGTATTGATTCAGGAGGTACCATGTTTTTTCAATTATTTGGGGTGAAGTCGTATGCCACCCGTATTACATCCGGCACGCCGGTAGTGCAAGTGCGCGCCAGCCGTTGGAACTCCGGCGGCGTGCTTGCCGGGATGTATCATGTGTTAACCGTAATGGGCGTATCTGCAATGTGCGTCCTCGCAGTGATGTTCGTCAAGCCGGATTTCGCCGACAAGCTGATCAGCCTGTCGCCGTTTGTCGCCAAGGCGACTGACGAACAAAACGCCGAACTGGCAAAATTGGCTGCACTGGTCGAAGCGCCGGCAGCAACAGAAGCCACTGCGGCGGCCAAACCGGCGGAGCAGGAGGCAAAAACGGAAGAGCCGAAGCGCTCTCTCGGCAATGAAAGCCAGCAGCGCTGGGTCACGCACTGGCTGGCCAAACGTTATCGCGTTGCCAACGATGCAGCCAACATGCTGGTTTCCGCC
The DNA here is from genome assembly GCA_034933385.1 of Burkholderiaceae bacterium. Lineage (GTDB taxonomy): Bacteria > Pseudomonadota > Gammaproteobacteria > Burkholderiales > Burkholderiaceae_D > QZKY01. The sequence continues at coordinate 865 of JAYFNP010000085.1, forward strand.
GCTTACACGACGGCGGTTGAAACCAAGCTGGATCCGCTGCTGATCCTGGCGGTGATTGCGGTCGAATCCCGCTTCAACCCGTTTGCCGAAAGCCCGATGGGCGCACAGGGGCTGATGCAAGTGATGTCGAAGGTGCACAAGGAGAAATTCGATGACCACGGTGGCGTTCGGGCAGCATTGAATCCGGTCGCGAACATCAAGGTCGGTTCGCAGATTCTGAAGGAATATGTCGACCGCAGCGGTTCCATCGAGGGTGGCTTGAAAAGCTATGTCGGCGCGGCTCTGCATGACACGGATTATGGCTACGGCGCCAAAGTGATGGGTGAGTACCACCGGCTGAAGCAAGTTGCCAGCGGAAAAAAAGTGCCGACCACGGCGACCATGACGGCCAGTGTTACTCCAAAGAAATCGCGCGCGTCGGCCAAGGCAGAGCAACAGGCAGAAGCGAAACCGCTCGAGCCGGCGCCGCAGCCCAAACTGGCCAGTTCGGAAGAAAGGTCGGCCCAGTTGTAACCCTTACCAGTTCCGCACGGGTGGCGGAAACATTGATGGCTGCGCCCTGACGGGTGCAGCCGTTTTTTTTGGCGGGATTCTTTGAAAAAAGGGAGTATCAGAGCAAAACGATGCGTTTGGCCAGATATTTTGCGGCGGTATAACGATGCTGGAGGGGGTATTGTTTCCGGCTGTCAGGCCGCCTTAATGCGCCCGGTCGGCATCCACTTCGGTGGCACGCAGCTTGCCCGCCAACTTGTCGAGTACGCCATTGACGTATTTGTGGCCGTCGATGCCGCCGAACGATTTCGCCAGTTCGACTGCTTCATTGATGATGACACGGTACGGGATTTCGGGGTGGCTGGCCAGTTCGAACGCGCCAAGCAGCAGAATCGCATGTTCGATCGGGGACAGCTCCTCGATCGAACGGTCGAGCAGCGGCAACAGGTTCGTACGCAAGCTGGCCGCGTCGCGTATGGTGCCGACGACCAGTTGCTCGAAATGGGCGGCATCCGCTTTGTCGAAGCCGTGTGCGTTGTGGATATGCGCGACGATGGCCGATGCGTCATCCTTGTTTAGCAGCCACTGGTATAACCCTTGCAGCGCGAACTCGCGCGCACGATGACGCGGCGAACGGTTCTTGCCCGGGTTTGCGTGAATGAGTTTTTCAGCCATATGTTTTCGGGAAACCGTATCAGGGGTTTTCCGCATCCTCGTCAGTCATCACCAAATCTTCCAGCGCGATCGTCAGGTTGGCCATTTCGACCGCCATCCGCGCTGCCTCGGTACCTTTTTCGACCATCCGCGCTTCGCCCTGTTCTTCAGTATCGGTGGTCAGGATTGCATTCGCAATCGGAATGCCGTAATCCAGGCCAACCCGCGTGACGCCGGCGCCGGACTCGTTGGCGACCATCTCGAAATGGTAGGTTTCCCCACGGACCACCGAGCCGAGCGCAATCAGCGCGTCAAACTGTTGGCTATGCGCCATCTTTTGCAGCGCCAGCGGGATCTCCAGCGCGCCGGGAACGGTCACGTGCAGGATGTCTTCGGATTCCACCCCAAGTCGCTTCAGTTCGGACAGACAGGCGGACAGCAAACCGTGGCAGATATCCTCGTTAAAGCGGGACTGCACGACGCCAATACGCAGGCTCTCGCCGTTAAGGTCGATTTCATAGGTTCCGACAGTCATGGTCACCTCCGTGTAAGTTGATGGATGGGATGTTCATTATTTCGGACTTTCCTGAAACCCTACCACATCCAGGTTGAATCCGGCCATCGACGGCATTTTCCGCCGGCCGGCAAGCAGTTCCATCTTGCCGACGCCGAGTTGCTTCAGAATCTGTGCGCCGATGCCGTAATTGCGCAAATCCTGGCTAGCGGTGCGTGCGGAAACCTGTGGTTTGGGCGCATCCAGCGCGGAGAATATCGACAGAAAGCCATCGGCCGTTTCCTCGCAGTTCAGAAACAGCAACACACCGCGCTCTGCCGCCTTGATTTTGGCCATCGCCGCCGATACACCCCACGAATGGGTGGATGCTTCGGTTTCCAGCAGGTCGAGAATCGAAATGGGCTGATGTACCCGCACCAGCGCGATACTATCCGGGGTGAGATCGCCATGCACCAGCGCCAGATGGGCGCCGCCGCTGGGTGTGTCGCGAAACGCGACTGCCGTGAATTCGCCGTGGATGGTTTGCATTTTGCGTTCGGCAATCCGTTCGACGATGCTTTCGTTCTGACTGCGATAGCGGATCAGATCCGCAATGGTGCCAATCTTAAGCCCATGCTGCTGCGCGAATTCGCACAGGTCGGGCAGGCGTGCCATCGTGCCATCGTCCTTGACAATTTCGCAAATCACCGCCGCCGGCGTCAGCCCGGCAAGCGCCGTCAGGTCGCAGCCGGCTTCGGTATGGCCGGCGCGAATCAGTACGCCACCCTCGCGCGCCATGATCGGAAAAACGTGGCCGGGTTGGACGATATCTTCGGCACGAGCGTCTTTGGCAACCGCAACTTGTATGGTTCGCGCACGATCGTGCGCCGAAATGCCGGGGGTAACGCCTTCGGCCGCTTCGATCGATGAGGTGAAAGCGGTGTTGAACTGGCTTTTGTTGTCGCGTGCCATTTGCGTCAACCCGAGTTGCCGACAGCGGGCTTCGGTCAGGGTCAGACAGACCAGACCGCGAGCGTACTTGATCATGAAGTTGATTGCTTCAGGCGTGACAAAATCGGCGGCTACAACCAAGTCACCCTCATTTTCGCGGTCTTCTTCATCGACCAGAATCACCATGCGGCCCGCACGCAACTCAGCCACAATTTCAGATGTAGTGGAAATGCTCATAGAAAATCCTGTATGGGCCGCTATTCTAACGCGTATTCACTGTCAGAAGAGGATATAAATCAAGAATCGGCGATGGCTACGACGCGATTGCGGCCAGCGTTTTTTGCCTGATATAGCGCACGATCGGCGTCGGCAACCAACTGCTGCGCTGCGGTTTCCGTCGTAAGCGAGTCATGGTCGGGCAGTAAGGTCGCGACACCGATCGATACGGTTGTCTGGCACGTGTGACCAGATTCCGAATGAAACGCGCGGTTGGCGACGTCGGCGCGTATGCGCTCGGCGACATGGCATGCGCCGGTGATGGGCGTGTCGCCGAGCAGTACGACAAATTCTTCACCGCCAAATCGCCCAAGCGTGTCGGATAGCCTTAGCGCGGCCTTGATGCGCGCTGCGACCTCGCGCAATACGTTGTCGCCATCCTGATGGCCCAGCGTGTCATTGACTTGCTTGAAGTGGTCGATATCGACGAACAGACAGGAAAGTGCGTAGCCCTGGCGCTGCGCGCGTCGGATTTCCTCGCGCAGTCGCGTTTCGACGAAGCGCCGGTTGTAGACGCCGGTCAGCGGATCGGTCAGACCGATATGCTTCAGGCGTTCGTTGTTGAGCACGTTTTCCAGGCAAATGGCGACGATCGATGCCTGTTCCTCGATGAAATCGGTTGCGACATCGCGGCTAAAGCGGGCGATGTCGTGGCTGCCGAAATTAATGTAGCCAAGCAGGCGGTCCTGCCTGCGCAGCGGAACAATCGCTACGCTTGCCGGCGGTGGCAAGGTCGTCGGGAACAGGATGCTGTGCCGGTCAGCCGAAAAAAGACCCAGTTCCGGTTTGAGCGAAGTCGCTGGCGCAAAATCGTTGCTGTACATGTTGGGCAGTAACAGCAAGTCTGGCCAGGCTTGGGGGTCGAGTTTCAGGTCAGTCATGGCGCGACGGAGGTCAAATTCCGCTTCGACGGCCAGTAGCGTGATGGCATCCA
>JAYFNP010000086.1:0-4631 GCA_034933385.1 Burkholderiaceae bacterium
CGGTCTCGCCTGTGTAAACGGCGGATGCCGACGCGGACCAGGAACACCGGACGAGAATCAGCACCAATGAGCGCATGGCGGGTTCTCCGTAAACATGCGATTCGACCAGTGGGTTTTCGCCGAACCGGTGGTTAAACGACCTTGCCCGGATTCATCAGCTTGTCCGGGTCGAGGGCTTGCTTGATTTTCTGCATCAACTGGATTTCAACGTTTGAATGGTGGTCACGAATTTCGTTGCGCTTCAATGCACCGATACCGTGTTCCGCTGCAACCGAGCCTTCAAACCGGTATACGCTGTCGTACACGACGCGGTTGATTTCGGCTTGCCGCAGGATGAAATCTTCCGGTGAGACACCTTCCGGCGCGGACACATTGTAATGCAGGTTGCCATCGCCCAGATGGCCAAACGTGACCATGCGGCATGCCGGAAAATGCTGTTGCAGCAGCGCGTCCGTGGTGGCAATGAACTCGGCGATGCGCGCCGGCGCGACCGAAATGTCGTGCTTGACGTTTTTCCCTTCCAGCGCCTGCGCGGCTGAGGTGTATTCGCGCAGCAGCCAGATGGCTTTCGATTGGGCAATGGACGAAGCGACGGTCGCATCCAGGATTTCGCCTGCCTCCAACGCGTCGCCGACAAAGCGTTCCAGCATCTGCATCCCGTGTTGTTCCGATTCGCTGTCGGACAATTCCAGCAGCACATATTGCGGGGAGGTCAGCGGCAGTGGCAGATACAGTTGCGGAAAATGCTTGTGCACCAGTTGCATGCTGTAATTCGACATCAATTCGAAACCGGTCAATGACGCATCGCAATGCGTTTGCGCGCGCGACAGCAGCAGTTGTGCGTCGTGCGGCGAATTCATGGCCGCTAGCGCGGTCAGGATTGCTTTCGGCCGCGGAAACAATTTGAGTACGGCCGCCGTGATGATGCCGAGCGTGCCTTCGGCGCCGATGAACAGGTCGCGCAGGTCGTAGCCGGTATTGTCCTTGCGCAATCCGCGCAGCTTGCTCCAGATTTCCCCTTGCGGCGTGACGACTTCCAGTCCGAGGCAAAGTTCGCGTGCATTGCCGTAGCGCAGCACGGCCGCGCCGCCGGCATTGGCTGACAGGTTGCCGCCGATGGTGCAACTGCTTTCCGAGGCGAGGTGCAGCGGATACAGACGTCCGGCTTCGGCAGCAGCGTCCTGCACATTTTTCAGGATGCAGCCTGCTTCGACGGTCATCGTGTTGTTGACTGTGTCGATTTTGCGGATGCGGTTCAACCGCGTCAACGACAACACGATGGCGGTACCGCTGGCATCCGGAACGCTGCCCAGCACCAAGCCGGTGTTGCCGCCCTGTGGCACGACCGGCACACGATATCGATTGCACAGGCGGACGATGGCGGCCACTTCTTCCGTGGTCGAAGGACGCAACACGGCCAGCGCTTTGCCGGTAAAGCGCTGGCGGTAGTCGATCAGAAAGCCCGCCATGTCGGCGGTGTCGGTCAAAACATGCTCGTCGCCAATCGTGGCGCGGCAGTGAGTCAGAAATTCGTTCATGAAAGGTGGTAGAGGGGTTTCGGAAGAAAGTGTAAAACTTCTGCAAATACTGTGCCGGCATATTTGCTGCTGATATTATAGTGGAGTGCCTTGCCGCCTGACAGACAGATCGCATGCTCCCATTCCGTATTCCAAATTTACGACAATTTATCTCGCCAGACGTGCGGGATTTGTTTGGTTTCATACAAAAGCGCCTCAAGCAGGCACGCCTGGAACAGGTCGCAGGCAACCTGACTTTCACTACGGTTCTTGCGCTGGTGCCGCTGCTGACGATCGCGCTGGCAGTGTTCACAATGTTTCCGCAATTCGGCACGTTGCACAAAATGCTGGAAGCGTATTTTGCGCAAGTAATGATGCCGAAACAGATCGCGACCACGATCCTGGGTTATCTGACCGCGTTTGCGTCCAAGGCCAATCATCTGTCGGTGTTCGGCGCAATTGGCTTGCTGTTTGGCGCGGTGGCGATGGTGCAGATGATGGAGACGTCGTTCAACCAGATCTGGCGCGTCCGGCAGCAGCGGCCTTTCTTCCAGCGCTATTCGCTATATCTTTCGATCGCCGTTCTCGGGCCATTCGTGCTCGGCGTGTCGCTGACGATGACGTCATATATCTACGTCGCGTCGGGCGGGACACTGCGCCATCCGACGCTGGCCTACAGCGCGTGGTCGGCGCTGCTGTCGATTTTGTGGACGATGGGTTCGTTCACCCTGCTGTATGTCGTGCTGCCCAATCGCACGATCCGCTGGCGTGAGGCTGCTTGCGGCGGGCTGTTTGCGGCGATTGCGTTTGAAATCGTCAAGCGCGTGTTTGCCGCATTCATTATCAGCGCCCAGACCTATCAGGTCGTGTATGGCGCGCTGGCGGCAGTGCCGATTTTCCTGTTGTGGATTTACCTGTCCTGGCTGATCACGCTGGCAGGCGCAGCCATTGCGGCCGCGCTGCATGCCATCTGGCATGGCCGCTGGCGGCATCAGCCGACGCCTGGCAGCGTGTTTCTGGACGCGGTCAGCATTTTACGTGTGTTGTTCAACCTGAAGCTGGCTGGCGATTCGGCTGGTCTCGATGAAACCGGCATCCGCGCCGCTACTGGCCTTGGGCTGGATGAAATCGACAACTTGTTGCAAACGATGCAGCGCGCCGGCTGGGTTGGATGGGGCGAGACGGATGGATCACGCTATACCCGGCATCTGGAACGGATCCGCACCCAGCGGGTTCATCGCTGGGTGTTGCTGGCCGATCCGGAGCAGCTGACGCTCGCAGAGGTGTACCGGTTGTTTGTGTTTGACGTCCCGGACGGCACCACTTTGGCGCGGCAGGTGCGGGAAGCCGTCACCCGTGGGTTGAACGACTCGCTTGCCGCGCACTTTTCCGGTCGCGAAACGACGACGTAGCACCGGTCCTGGCCCGGCAGAGCGCGCCGGTTTGACCTATGGCAAACAGCAGGCGGCGGTTTGGCACTATAACCAAATCATCGATTGCAATCTTTTACTCGCCGCGCACCATGACCCTCAAGACCGTTTGCAAGCAACTGTACGTTCAGGTTTTGGCGGCCATTGTCATCGGCTTCCTGCTCGGCCATTTCTGGCCCGAAATCGCTGTGACGCTCAAGCCGTTGGGCGACGGCTTCATCCGTCTGATCAAGATGGTCGTGCCGTTGCTGGTGTTTAGCACTGTGGTAGTCGGCATTGCCGGCATCAAGGACTTGCACAAGGTCGGCCGAACTGGCGGTTATGCGCTGCTGTATTTCGAGCTCGTCACCACTCTGGCGCTAATTGTCGGCATGGGCGTGTCCGACCTGTTGCAACTGGGTGCTGGCATGCACATCGATCCGCAGGGCATCGACATCCATAACGTTGTCGGTTATGCCTCGGCTGGCAAGGAGGAAACTGTGTCCGGTTTTCTGCTGGCGCTGATCCCGAGCAGTCCGGTCGAAGCGTTTGCGAAAGGCGACATCCTGCAAGTGCTGGTGTTTTCAATCCTGTTTGGATTCGCGCTGAACCGTTGCGGCGAAAAAGCGGCTCTGGTGGCCGATTTCATCGAACAGGTCGAACAGGTGCTGTTTGCAATCGTCCGGATCATCATGCGCGCCGCACCGTTCGGTGTATTGGGCGCGATTGCCTTTACCACTGGCCGATACGGGCTGGTGTCGATGCTGCCGCTTGGGAAACTGATCGTGGCGTTTTACCTGATCTGTCTCGCCTTTGTAGCGATCGGAATGGGCATACTGGCTTGGCTGCACGGTTTCAGCTTGCTGAAACTGATGCATTATTTGCACGAGGAGCTGCTGATCGTGCTCGGCACTTCATCGTCGGATGCGGTGTTACCGAACATGATGACCAAGATGGAAAATCTGGGCATCGACAAACATGCGGTCGGGCTGGTTGTGCCGACCGGGTTTTCGTTCAACATGATTGGCACGTCGATCTACCTGGCGATGGCGGCGGTGTTCATCGCACAGGCGACCGATACGCCGATGGGATGGTGGCAGCACCTAACGTTGTTGGGCGTGTTGATGCTGACCTCGAAAGGCGCGCGTGGTGTCGCCGGCAGCGGCTTCATCGTGCTGGCGGCAACGCTGGCGGCGGTCGATGTGGTGCCAGTGGCCGGGTTGGCGCTGGTGTTCGGCATCGACCATTTCATGTCGCTCGGTCGTGCGCTGACTAACCTGATTGGTAATGCCGTGGCAGCGGTGATCGTTGCCAAATGGAGCGGCGATCTTGATGCCAGACGGATGCAGAGCCAGCTTGGCCGGTTTTGACGCCAAAAATATACTGCACCCTGTATTTATTTATCTCCTCGGGAATTCTTGCCATAACCAGGTTTTTTTTATATACCCCGCCTATTTATGCTATTTCGGCTTGCACGAACAGCACTTCATAGGTGGCCGGCAGCATGCCATCGGCGCCGCGTAGCGCTTCATAGCGCGATTTCGCCGTCAGCCACGCGGTTTTGCCCATCAGCGTACGACGGCGGTCGCTGCCGGTATGGCTGGCGCCGATGCCGCGGATGGTCGATAGCAGTGCGGAAAAATCGGTGTGGCGCGTGATCCAGGTTTCCGGCGTGATGCGGATATTGTGAAAACCGGCTTCGGTC
>JAYFNP010000087.1:0-3753 GCA_034933385.1 Burkholderiaceae bacterium
GTTACGTGCATTGTTGGCTCGTTTCCTGCACCGGGCATTGCCGCAGCTTAAGGTGCTGTCACACGCAGAATTACCTGATTCAAAAACTATTAAAGTCACCAGTCTGGTTGGAGGTCTCGCATGAAAGTCAGAAAATTCTCAGCAAATTCATCCCGCGAAACGTTGCGCATGGTGCGCGATGCCTTAGGCGAGGATGCCGTGATCCTCTCCAATCGGACTGTCAACGGCAAAGTCGAAATCATGGCGCTGGCCGGCGAAGACATGTCATCGCTGGCGGAACCAGCAGTCGAGCGGGAAGCTATGTCTTCGCCGATACTGGCTGCGTTCGCGGCCAAGCACAAGGCTGACAATCCCCCACCTGTTGCGCGGCCAACCAGCACTTCTGGGATCGACCGCGATTTGATCGCGGCGCGTGAAGCGGCAGATCGAGAGTTGAAGGAAGTCATGGCCGAGATTCGTTCAATGCGCGGTATGCTCGAAGCGCAGTTGACGGAAATTTCCTGGAGTAACCAACAGCAGCGTGAACCGCTCAAGGGATACATCATGCGGGAAATGCTGGCTGCAGGTTTCAGCGCCAGCCTAGCGCGTTATTTGACTGAGCATCTGCCTAACAACGAAAAAGAGAAAGGCGGGATGAACTGGATCAAGTCGATCATGGCACGCAATCTGAACACGATCAAAAATGAGAATGAAATCCTCGCCAAAGGGGGCGTTTACGCGCTGGTTGGGCCGACCGGCGTGGGCAAGACGACTACCACCGCCAAGCTGGCCGCGCGTTGCGTCATGCAGCACGGCGCAAACAAACTCGCGCTGATAACCACAGACGGTTACCGTATCGGCGGATATGAGCAATTGCGCATTTACGGAAAAATTTTAGGCGTGATGGTGCATTCGGTGAAGGATGAAGCGGATTTGCGGGTTGCACTGGATGAGCTGAGGGGCAAGCATATGGTGCTGATCGACACCGTCGGCGTTAGTCAGCGCGACAAGATGGTCGCCGAGCAAATTGCGATGCTGTCCGGCGCAGGCGTGCCGGTGAAGCGTTTGCTGTGTCTGGCTGCGACGTCAACCGGAGAAACTCTGAATGAAGTTGTGCGTGCATACAGAGGGGATGGTTTGGCAGGTTGCATCATGACAAAATTGGACGAGGCAGCAACGGTCGGTAGCGTGCTGGATGTTATCATTCGACAGAAGATGATGTTATATTATGTTGCTAATGGGCAACGTGTGCCAGAGGATATGCATCTTGCTAACAAGCATTATCTGATTGACCGGGCCTTTAGACTCAAACGTGAAACGGCACCGTTCCGGTATCAGGATGAGGAACTTCCCATGGTCGTCGCCAATGCTGCTCGAACGATGAAAGAAAAAGGTTTGCGTGAGGTGATCCTTGGATAATTTTCAATTCGATCAGGCTGAAGGCTTGCGGCGCATGCTCGCCGGATCAAGACCGCGCATCTTCACTTTCCTGTCTGCGACGCACAGCGATGAAAAAAGTACGGTGTTGGTCAATTTGGGCGCGTCGCTGGCGAATGCCGGCCGCACAGCCTTGTTGCTGGATGCCAGCATGAGCGCCCGCGGGATTGCTGAAAGGCTTGAGGTTGCGCCGGAAGCCACTTTGCTTCAGGTGGCGCGCGGTGAAAAACGGATGGATGACGCTGTGCTGGCCATGCCGCAAGGTTTCGGGTTGGCCGTGCTGACCGGTACCGCATTTTGTCAAGCTTTGCATCGTCCGAATCAGGCAAAACTGCTGGCGGGCATGTTCGATGTGCTGGCGCAGCAAGCCGATGTGTTGATGATCGATGCGGAACTGGATGACGACGATTCCTTGCCGTTGCCAGTATTGGACGATAGCGAAATCGTGGTGCAGGTGTCGGATGACAGCACCTCGATCAAATCTGCCTATTCGATTATCAAGCGTTTGAATGGAAAACTCGGGCGCCGGCCTTTTAGCATATTGGTGGAAGGGGCAACCGAACAGCGTGCTCAAGTGGTATACCAGAACATGGCCAAGGCAGCCAGCCGGTATCTTGCGGTTCCACTGAATTCGCTCGGTTTTGTCCCGAGGGATGAACACGTTGTGCGTGCAACCCGACTGGGACGCGCAGTGATCGACGCTTTTCCATTGGCTGGTGCTTCGGTGGCGTTTCGCCGTTTGGCTGAGCGTTTCATACAAACTGAATCATATGCGGACTTGGGTACGACCGTCCGAGGTTCCAGTATGTTGGCCTAAAGTATGTATAACGTCCAGGGAAAATCAGACCGGGATTATTTGATTACCGAACATGCGCCACTGGTGAAAAAATTGGCGCATCTGATGAAGGCCAAACTCCCCCCCAGTGTTGAGGTTGACGATTTGATTCAAGCCGGGATGATGGGGCTGCTTGATGCCATTAACCGTTATGAAGAAGTGCATGGCGCGCAATTCGAAACCTATGCGATGCAGCGCATACGCGGCTCGATGCTGGACGAATTGCGCAATAGCGACTGGGTACCGCGCAGCCTTCGTCAGAATATGCGGAAAATCGAAACGGCAATCCAGAAACTGCAGCAGAAGTTAGGGCGGCCGCCGAACGAAAGTGAGGTCGCGGCACAACTCAAGGTTCCTTTGGCAACCTACCAGGAAATGCTGGGCGAAGGCAGCGGCCATCAGTTAATTTATTATGAAGATTTCCACGACAACGAAGAAAACGAGCATTTTCTGGATCGCTATGCGACCGAAGTAGCGGATGACCCATTGCAGGTCTTGATGAATTCCGATTTCCGTTACGCAGTGATCGATGCGATCGATGGGTTGCCCGAGAGAGAAAAGGTCTTGATGGGGCTGTATTATGAACAGGAAATGAACCTGAAGGAAATTGGCGCGATCATGGGCGTGTCTGAATCGCGCGTTAGTCAATTGCATAGTCAGGCAATTGCTCGGCTGCGTGCCAATTTAAAGGAGAAGGCATGGACTGGGGCAGCCTGATTGGCTTGGTACTCGGCGTGAGCGGTATCTTGGTTGGACAGATCCTGGAGGGTGGTCATGTCCGTTCTCTGATCCAGCCGGCAGCTTTTGTGATAGTGATGGTTGGAACGCTCGGTGCAGTCTTGTTGCAAAGCGGATTATCGAATTTCATGCGTGGATTGAAAAAAGCGCGTATGGCGTTTACTCCTTCTGACAATAACGATGCTTCCTTGGCGCGGGATATGGCACTGTGGAGCACGACTGCAAGAAGGGAAGGTTTTCTCAGCCTGGAGCGTTATCTGACAACTGCGACTGATCCTTTCATCCAGCAGGGCTTGCGCCTGATTATCGATGGGGTGGATCCATCCATCATGCGTGAATTGTTAAATCAGGAAATTTCCGCATACGAGGCACGCGAAAGATTGGCCGTGAAAGTATGGGAATCAGCTGGCGGATATTCTCCAACGATCGGTATTCTGGGGGCGGTTCTTGGATTGATTCATGTTATGGAAAATTTATCAGATCCGAGTCGGCTGGGTGCCGGGATTGCAGTGGCGTTTGTCGCTACGATTTACGGCGTTGGAATGGCTAACCTGTTTTTCTTGCCGATTGGGGCCAGATTGCGTGCTCAGCTCGGAATGGAAGTCCAACGACGCGAAATGCTGGCTGACGCTTTTGTCGGGGTTGCGACCAGCGAGAATTCGCGAGTGATTGAAGAACGGATGCTTATTTACCGCAAGAAGTGATTTCATGTATGGTACGCCGACGGAAAAAACAGGAGGAAGAGCACGATAACAGTGAACGCT
>JAYFNP010000088.1:0-7291 GCA_034933385.1 Burkholderiaceae bacterium
ACGCAAGTCATCCGGCTGATAAAGCGTCAGATGCACTCCCTCATTTCCCCGCATGAAACTGAGCATTTCGACCTCCCTGTGCTGGGGCTTGAAATGTGGTGCCTCCGAAACGTCGAAATTCACGTTCCGGTTCAACAGGAAAATTTCGACATCCTTGGGGTTGTCGGTAAACAACTGCAAATGGATTTCCGAATGTTCGCCAGCCGTACCGTTCAGCACCGCTCCGGTCAGATAAGGGTTGAACTGCGCCAACTCTTCCATCACTTCAAGCGCAAGTTGCCTCAGATGCGCCAATCGCGCTGGCTGGCTATCGCTCAAAAAGAGCTCATTGTAGACCCGCACTTCATCCTCGATCTGTGCATTGTCCGGCAGAACGTCGTGGGCAATCCGCCCCTCGCCCAACACCTGCCGCGCTGCCTTGCGCTTCGCCATGCCGTAACTTACGCCATCTTCGGCAATCAGGCGCGCAGCCGCAGCGGCAATTTCCGCACGCACCGCATCAACGTCAAATAATGGAACCTGACTCATGTCTACATAATACCCGCAGAATTATCGCGCCTGTCAGGTAAAATCCTGTTTTTGCTATTCCTTTTCCCACCATGCATATCCATATCCTCGGTATTTGCGGTACTTTCATGGGCGGCTTGGCCGTGCTGGCCAAAGCAGCCGGCCACAAAGTAACCGGCTGCGACGCGAACGTCTATCCGCCGATGAGTACCCAGCTTGCCGAGCAGGGGATCGAACTGATCAAGGGATACGATCCGGAGCAGATCAAGCTGGAACCGGACCTGTTCGTCATCGGCAATGTCGTGTCGCGCGGCAACCCGCTGATGGAGGCAATCCTGAATCGCGGATTGCCATACATGTCTGGCCCACAGTGGATCGGTGAAAACATCCTGAAAGACAAATGGGTGCTGGCGGTGGCTGGCACCCACGGCAAGACCACGACATCGTCGATGCTGGCATGGATACTCGAAGATTGCGGCTATTCGCCAGGCTTTTTGATCGGCGGTGTACCGCTGAATTTCGGCATTTCCGCCAGACTGCACGGCAAGGACGCCAGTTCGATATTTTTCGTGATCGAGGCCGACGAATACGATACCGCTTTTTTCGACAAACGCAGCAAATTCGTCCATTACCACGCAAAAACCGCGATCCTGAACAACCTGGAATACGACCACGCGGACATTTTCCCAGATGTGGCCGCCATCGAAACGCAATTCCATCATTTCGTGCGCACCGTGCCCGGCGTCGGCCGCATCATTGCCAACGCCGACGAAGCCTCGCTGCAGCGGGTGATTGACCGCGGCTGCTGGAGCGAGGTCGAGCGATTCGGCACTGCAGCCAAGGCAAACTGGAGGCTGAACGAACAGGCCGACGGCAGCTTCGAAGTGCTGTTCAACGGCGAAATGCAAGGCACAGTCAAATGGGCGCTGGACGGTGCGCACAATCGTCAGAATGCGCTAGCGGCAATCGCCGCGGCGCGCCACGTCGGCGTTCCGCCTGCGCAGGCGATCGCGGCACTAGGCCGGTTTGAAAACGTCAAGCGACGGATGGAAGTGCGCGGCACGGTCGGCGGCACTACGGTGTATGACGATTTCGCACACCACCCGACCGCCATCGCGACCACCATCGCCGGCCTGCGGCAGCGCATCGCTACACAGTCGCACCCCGCCCGGATTCTGGCGGTACTGGAACCACGCTCGAACACGATGAAACTTGGCGCGACCAAGCAGGCGCTGCCCGGTAGCCTAAGCAAAGCTGATCTGGTATTTGCCTACGGCGCGACCAACGGCAAGGATGCGCTGGGCTGGAACCTGGCGGAAACGCTCTCCCCGCTCGGCGACAAGGCACGGACATTCGACGATCTCGATGCGCTGGCTCAGGCCGTCGCGCAGTCAGCGCAAGCTGGTGATCAGATTCTCGTCATGAGTAATGGCGGATTCGGCAATGTCCACCAGAAAATCATTGATTTACTGATAAGACAATGCCAAAAAACAATATAATCCTCTATCTTCACGGATTTCGCTCATCGCCATCATCCCATAAAGCACAGGTATGCGCGCAACGCATGTCCGCAATGAAGGCCGAGGATCGCTATTTTTGCCCGCAATTACCAACATCTCCACGTGAGGCAATCCAATTGGCGATGGATTTGCTCAAACCTTACGCAGGCAAACAAGTCTCGCTGATCGGCTCGTCACTCGGCGGTTATTACGCAACCTGGCTGGCGGAAAAGCTCGGTTGCCGCGCGGTGCTGTTGAATCCGATGGTCAGCATCCCAGCGAACATGGATCAATTCATCGGCGCAACCACCACTTTTCACACCGACGAACCGTTCGAATTCAAACCGGAATACGTGACCGAGCTGCGCGCGCTGGCGGTGGCGCGTATCAGCCGCCCCGAGCGTTATTTGCTGCTCGCCGCCACCGGCGACGAATTGCTCGACTGGCGCGAAATGGTCTCGCATTATCCGGGCGCACGCCAAATCGTCGTTAATGGGAGCGACCATGGGCTGACCGGCTTCGAACGATACGTTGATGACGTGCTGGCGTTTTGCGGCATGACTTCCGGAGCGGCCGGGTGAGCGCCCATCCAGTATCGTACGCATGCTGGCACCGCCACGTAAATGCGATTAACCCGCCCCGCGAATTGCGACGCTGGCTGACGCTAAAAACCTCGCTGACCGTCCGACTGCGCGCACATTGCCGCCAGTTTCGCGTGCATCTTTTGCAACAGCGGCCAGGGGTTGGCCGGCTGGACGAATTTCGTCTGCTCAGCTTGCCGCAGCGGTGCTGCGTCCAGAGGCGCGAAGTGCTGCTATGCTGCGATGAGCAGCCGGTCGTGCTAGCGTACACGGTTGTCCCGTCGCGCTCGACCCAGTCCGACTGGCCCGGGTTTCACTCATTGGGCGAAACCTCGCTCGGTGAAATCCTGTTTGGTGATCCTCTGGTTGAGCGCGGCGAACGGCAATTCGCGCGTCTGCCACCTACCCACCCGTTGTTGCAAGGCGCCAATGCCAATTTTTTGCGCAGCACGACCGAATACCTGTTATATTCGCGCCGCTGCCTGTTTCGGCGCAAAAACGGCCTGATGCTGGTAACCGAAGTGTTTCTGCCAAGCATCATGACATTACCCACTCTGGCTGATAGATGAATCTGTTTTTTGAAGAATCCGGTGATTTCAAAACCGGCACCGTACTGTCCCACGCGGGCGAGTCATATCAGGTCGAATTGCCCGGCGGCAAGCGTGCCAAGGTACGCGCAAAGGATGTGCTGCTTCAGTATGCGAACCAGACGCCCGAGCATATGCTCGAAAATGCCAAAACGGCTGCGGCTGACATCGACCTCGATTTCCTATGGGAAGTCGCTGGCGAGGAAGAGTTCGGTTTTACCGATCTGGGTACCGAATATTTCGGTCATGAACCGGAACCGCACGAAGCAGCGGGCCTGCTGTTGCGCTTGCATGCGGCGCCGATGTATTTCTACCGCAAAGGCAAGGGGCGCTTCAAGGCAGCGCCAGAAAACGCGCTGAAAGCCGCGCTAGCCGGCATCGAGCGCAAGAAACAGCAAGCCATTATTCAGGCGCAATATGTCGAAGAACTCAAGGCTGGCCGCCTGCCGGAAGCGCTGCAGCCGCTGGCGTTGCAATTGCTGTTCAAGCCGGACAAGAACAGCATCGAGTACAAGGCGCTGGACGCTGCGTGCGCCGAACTGCATACCTCGCCACAGCAATTGATGCTGAAAACCGGTGGCATCGCTTCGCCGTTCGACCTGCATCTGTCGCGCTTCCTGTTTGAATATTTCCCGAAAGGGGTGGGCTTCGCACCGATCGAACTGCCCGCCACACCGCAGACACTGCCTATTGCAGACGTGCAGGCATTTTCGATCGACGACGTGACCACGACCGAAATCGACGATGCGATGTCGCTGACGACGCTGCCCGACGGCAAGATCAAGGTCGGCATCCACATCGCCGCACCGGGTCTGGGCATCCGTCCGGAAGATGCACTCGATGTGATCGCGCGTCACCGACTGTCAACCGTGTATATGCCGGGAGACAAGATCACCATGTTGCCGGACGAACTGGTCGAGCGTTACACGCTCGGCGCTGGGCAAACGCGACCGGCACTGTCGCTGTATGCAACGCTCGATCCGGCCGACTGGTCGCTGCTGGCCACTGAAACCAAGATTGAAGCGGTGCCGATGGCCGACAACCTGCGGCACAACGATCTCGACCATCTAGTGACGCCGGAAAGCCTGGCTGCAAACTCCGGCGATTATCCGCACAAGGCGGAAATCGCGCTGCTGTGGCAGTGGGCGCAGACATTGGAAAAGGCGCGGATGGCCAAACGCGAAGGCTTCGGCCTGAAGCCGGAACAGACCCACCGCATCGATTTCAATTTTTACGTCGAAAACGGCGTGGTCACGATCGAGCGTCGCCAGCGCGGCGCGCCGCTGGACATGATCGTCGCCGAGCTGATGATTTTCGCCAACAGCACCTGGGGCAAGCTGCTGCACGACCACGGTGTTCCCGGAATTTACCGCAGCCAGAACCGCACCGGCTGGGGTGGCAAGATGCAAGTCAAGATGGTCACCCATGCCGCGCCGCATCAAGGCCTAGGGGTCGATCAGTACGCCTGGAGTACGTCACCATTGCGCCGTTATACCGATCTGGTCAATCAGTGGCAAATCATCGCCTGCGCCGAAAAGGGCGTGACCGCGCCGCTGGTCGCACCATTCAAACAGAAGGATGCCAATCTGTTCGCGATTGTTTCCGCCTTCGACGCTGCCTATGCAGCGTATGCCGATTTCCAAACGGAGATGGAACGCTACTGGTGTTTGCGCTGGCTGGACCAGCATCAGGCAAAACAGGTGGATGCGGTGGTGCTGAAGGATGAAGTGGTACGGCTGGCGGAGATCCCACTGGTCATCCGCCTGCCCGGCATGCCATCGCTAGCGCGTGGCGCCCAAGTCCGGCTGGATTTGATCCGCTGGGATGAAGTCGAGCTGACGGTCGAAGCCCGTCTGTTGGAAGTCACGACAAGCTCGTCCGATGCGGCCATGCTTGAACTGGCCGATGAAGACGATGGCGAGGAAGGTGACGACGTCGAGCCGGCTGACTCGGACAATGGCGGCGACGAGCCGCTACCGGCGGAAAACAGCGTCCCCGACTCGGCTCAGGACTAAAAAATATACTGGAGCATGTATTCTGAAACAGCCTGGAAAAAACTGGCCTGAAGAATATATTTTCTAATATACCCCAACATTTTTTGGCAAATCGACGGGAAAAACCAAACAGGGTCAGGCCGCAAACCGTCCACACGGGGCAGCGTTTTGTCGTCCTATACCGGCCAGGCGGATTGTCGTAAAATCGGGCGATTGTGCAATTAATATGATTTCAGCGTGAAAATCATCCAGCAAAACCGGACACTGTCCTTTGCCATCGGCTTGTCCGTGCTCGTGCATGGCGTGCTGTTGTCGGTGCGTTTCATTTCGCCGGAATCGTTTCGCATGACGCCGGCCAACCCGGCGCTGGAAGTCGTGCTGGTCAACGCGCGCCACAGCAAAAGCCCGCTGAACCCGGAGGCGCTGGCACAAGCCGATCTCGATGGCGGCGGCAATGCCGATGCCGGCCGTGCAAAGTCGCCGCTGCCGGACATGGGCAAAATCGAGGATGGCGACAGCCTGAAGATTTCCCGCAAGCGGATTGCCGAACTGCAAGAACAGCAGCAGCGATTGATGGCGCAAATGAAACAGGGCGGAACGTTTGGTGCGCAACGGAAAGCCGACCGGAAAGCCTCGGACGCCACTGCGCCCGGCGGCGCCGATGCGACCGACAGCATGCGAATGATCGCGCGCATGGCGGCGGAAATCGGCCGCACCATTGAAGATCAGAATCGCCGACCGAAGAAAACCTTCATCTCGCCGAGCACCCGTGGCGTCGGCTACGCGATGTATTACAAGACGCTGCAAAAACGCATCGAGGAAATCGGCACGCTGAACTTCCCGCAGGACGGCAGCAAGAAGTTGTATGGCGAATTGACCGTTTCGATCCCGATTTTCCACGACGGCTCGTTGTACAAAAAGGACGGCGGGCCAAAGGTCGAACGCTCGTCCGGCAATGCTGCGCTTGACCGCGCCGCGCTCCGCATCGTCGAACGCGCGGCGCCGTTCGGGCGCTTCCCGCCGAATATGCGCCGCACCGATGGCGGCGACGATCTGTGGGTGGTGATCACACGCTTCAAATTTACCCGTGAACAAGCGCTGGAAACACAACTGCAATAGGCCACTTACATGACGACACCCGACCGCTATGCCGTCATCGGCAACCCGATCGCCCACAGCCAGTCGCCGGAGATCCACGCGCGTTTTGCGGCGCAAACCGGACAAAATCTGACGTACGAACGACTGCTGGCGCCGCTCGACGGCTTTGCTGCAGTCGTGCGCGCGTTCATCGCGAACGGCGGCAGAGGGCTGAACGTCACCGTGCCGTTCAAGCTCGAAGCGTATGCCATGGCTACCAGCCTGACTAATCGCGCACGCATCGCCGGCGCGGTCAACACGCTGATTTTCGGCGGCGATGAAATCGTCGGTGACAACACCGACGGTATCGGGCTGGTCAACGATATCGTGCATAACGCCGGCGTCACGCTAGCAGGCAAGCGACTGCTGCTGCTGGGTGCGGGTGGTGCGGCGCGCGGCGTCATTCAACCGCTCATTGACGTCACCCCGGCTGAGTTGATCATTGCCAACCGCACCCTAAGCAAGGCGAAAGACCTGGCGGGCATTTTTTCAATGCATACGCGCATTCCGCTTTCCGCCTGCGCTTTCGGCAACCTGCAAGGCCCGTTCGACGTGGTGATCAACGCCACCTCGACCGGCCTGACCGACGAAATGCCGGATGTCCCCGCGTCAATCTGCGGCCACAGTACGCTGGCGTATGACATGGTCTACGGCAAGAAACCGTCGCCTTTCCTGCAATTCGCGGCGAAACGCGGCGCGGCCACACGCGACGGCCTCGGCATGCTGGTCGAACAAGCGGCCGAATCGTTTTTCGTCTGGCGTGGCGTACGCCCTGATACGGCACCCGTGCTTGCAGCACTGCGTGCGTTGCTGCAAGCCTGAACCGGACATTCGCCATGAAGCGGATCAAACTATTTTTGCGCCAATACCTGTGGTGGATCGTGCTTTCGCCGATCTTGGCGGTGCTGCTCCTGCAAGCGTATTACTTCGCGCAAATCTGGTGGTGGGTCGATCACAACCCGACCTCGACCAGCTTCATGAGGCAA